>JAICKD010000081.1 GCA_025928125.1 Ktedonobacterales bacterium | reverse complement strand
GACGCTGACCATGTGCCACTCGAAGGATCCCGAGACCGGCAAACGCAACATCGGCATGTATCGTGTCCAGGTCTACGACGAGCGCACCGTCGGCATGCACTGGCAGATTCATAAGGGCGGCGCGGCGCACTTCCGCGACGCCAAAGCCCAGGGCGGCGAGAAGAAGCGGATGGAGGTCGCGGTCGTCATCGGCGCCGACCCCGCCAGCATCTACGCCGCCAGCGCGCCGCTGCCTCCCGGCGTGGACGAGCTGCTGTTCTCAGGCTTCCTGCGGCACAAAGGCGTCGAGGTGGTGCAGTGTAAGACAGTGGATGTGAAGGTGCCCGCCCAGGCTGAGATCGTGCTGGAGGGCTATGTCGATACCGACGAGTTGCGCCCGGAGGGGCCGTTTGGCGACCATACCGGCCACTACACACCCGTCGAGCCGTATCCGGTGATGCACATCACCGCCGTCACCTCGCGCCGTAATCCTATCTATGCGACCACCATCGTCGGCAAGCCACCGATGGAAGACGCCTATCTGGGCAAGGCGACGGAGCGCTTCTTCCTGCACCTGCTGCGCGTCGTGCTGCCAGAGATCGTCGATATCAATATGCCAGTCGAGGGCGGATTTCACAACGTCGTCGTCGTCTCGATTCGCAAGCGCTATCCCGGCCAGGCGAAGAAGGTGATGGCGGGCATCTGGGGTATGATGCTGATGATGCTCTCGAAGTTCATCATCGTCGTGGATGAGAACGTGGACGTACAGAACTTGCACGAGGTGCTCTTCCGCGTCGGCAACAACGTTGACCCGAAGCGTGATACGCTGCTGGTAGACGGCCCGGTGGATGCGCTGGACCACTCATCGCCGTACGAGAAATATGGCTGGAAGATGGGCCTGGACGCGACGGCCAAGTTCCCAGAGGAGGGACACCCCCGGCCCTGGCCCGATGATATCGAAATGTCGCCCGAGATGAAGGCGCTCGTCACCGAACGATGGGCAGAATACGGCATCACGCTGTAACCGGATAAGACCAATTCTATGACCGATAGACCTGATACAACCGAGGCAGTAGAACGTACACCGGATACGACGAATACAGCTAATTTACCTGATTCGCCGCCATCGCCTACTTCGGAGCGGCCACCATTCTGGCGACGCCTCGTACGGCGCGATGCGGGATTTGGCGTGCTGGTGCTGTTGGCGCTGCTCGTAACGGTGCTCGTCATCAGCCGGTTGCCATCAGCTTCTACACCATCGCCAACAACGCCGCGCCAGACCGGCGGCACGCCGTTGCCTACCACGCAATCGGGGGCTATCGTGCAGCGCGCGAACGCCCAGATCATCCCGATGCCCACCTCACGCGCTGGGTTGATGCAGCCAGCGGTTGACGCGCAGGGCAATATCTGGGTCGGCGAGATGGTGACCAACCAGCTTGCTCGCATCGATCCGAAGACGGGACAGGTGACCGAGTGGACGCCGCCGGGGGGCAAATATAACATCATGGCGACGGCGATTGACCGCCAGGGCGATGTCTGGTTCACCGAGCAGGTGGCCAACTACATCGGGCGCTTCGATCCGGCTACCGAGACCTTCAAGACCTACCCACTCGATACCGCGATTGCGCCGCGCATGGCGCCTCAGGACCTCGCCTTCGACGCGAACGGCCAACTCTGGTTCACGCTGCTCGGCGGGCGCATCGGGCGACTCGATCCCGCCACGGGCGCGATACAGTCGTGGCAGATACCCGTCCCCCAGGGCGCGACGCGCTCCTATCCGTTTAGCCTGGCAATCACATCCCGCGGCGTCTGGTTTGGCTATCTGAATGGCGGCGCGGTAGGCAGACTCGATCCCGCCACGGGCAAAGTGACGCAGATGCCGCTGGCCAACCATCAGGCGGCGGTCTATGCGATGGCGGCGGACCCATCGGGGCGTATCTGGTTTACGGAGATGCAGCCAGCCATCCTGGGGAACATCGATCCCGCGACGGGCAAGGTCACGGAACTGGCGGTACCGCACGCAGCGGGCGACCCCAGCATTCTCTATGGCCTGGTGACGACCGGCGACGGCTCGGTCTGGTTTGCCAGCGCGGGCGCGAACGCGGTCGTCCACTATCAGGCCAGCGATGACCTCTTCACGTTCTATACGTTGCCCGCGACACAGAGCATTCCCTTTGGGATGGCGCTGGGACACAACGGCGCGCTCTGGATCAGCGGGGATGGCGCCGCCGACAACTATGTCGCGCGGCTTATCGTCTGATACCAATTGCGGTGAAGTTGTTGGCCCAGACCCTCTCTCCCAGCCCCTCCTCGACGCGGGGAGGGGAGCCAGAAGCCAGAATGCCAGAGAGATCGCGCTCTGGGTCTGGTTCCCCTCTCCCTGCAAGGGGGAGGGGTTAGGGGAGGGGGCGGTGGCCCCAGTGACAACATCCCAGGCAAAACCAGTATGAGTCGCGTTGACATTTCGACACGACACAAACGCAACAGCCCGCCAGGGAGAGGATTCCCTGACGGGCGCCGGGTTAGAGATGCGCACCCTGATCTGACCGGCTTAACGCGTGGCGCCACATGGCATGGGGTCTCGGCGCCAGCGGTATCAGCCATATCAGCGGTAGCGTGGATTCGGGTTGGGAAGCGGTGTCGGCGTGTTCGGATCATCATACATCCGACGGCGCGGCGCATAGCGCGCTGACCCACCATATGCGCCATTCATCCCATTCATCCCATTCGTCCCATTCGTCCCATTCATGCCAGTCATCGGCGGGCGCCCTGGGCCGGGCGTCTCCCCAGAGGTGTTGTTTTCGTCAGGCTCACGACGGGGATATTGCCCATTGGAATTGGGATCGCGGTAGGTATACGATGGGCGCGGCTCACGTGGGGGAACCGGCGCGCCGGGCATGGAACTGGCCGGGCCGGACCCCTGACCCTCCAGCAATTCCGAGCGCACAATAACGACTTCTGGCGGCGCGTTGATACCCAGCTTGACTCGTTCGCCCTCTACGGCGAGGACGTGGATGGTGATCGTACCATTGAGGACAATCGCCTCGCCAGCTTTTCTGCGTAACACAAGCATGCTTCGTACCCCTCTCAAGGCTGTGACGTTCCAGCGCCGGATTCACCTGGCTGGCATTCCCTGCTTCGCTACCCTCTGATCCTGAAGAATAGCCCTGTGGTCGCGCTGCAACGACCGCTCGCTCGCACAAACCACGTTGGGAGGAGGCTCCACCCTGGCCACCACTGGCCCTCCAGGGTCTGCGTGCTTCGTCGATTGCCGTCGTCCAGAAGACATAAGAAGACACAATACAAGTCCGATATCATCTGTCACTGGCATAGCTCACAGTCAGAATCGCACCAGCGCCTCTACCGGGATCTTCCCTCTCGATTCTCGATGCGCCAGGAACGCCTGCCCGTGAGTGGGGCAAAACGTGCGTCATCATGCGGATGTGCCTCCGCGGTATGATCGCACATGCCAGCGATAGAAGTCGTTGTACTCTTAACAACGTAGACGCCGCCTTCTGGTACCGCATTTCGCGTACATCTTTGTGAACTTGTACGCATCCAGTGGCTGACAGCTTCTCTCGTGCAGGCAAATATCAGTAAAAATACGATCTGAGGCCATGGCTCTTGCGCGAAACGCGGCGTCTTGGGCGCCAACAGCCTGTCGGGGATGCTCATACAAACAATGCCCCCGCTGAGGCCGTCGCTGGACACCTCCTTTTTGTGGGGATTCAGCTCTCGTCTGGTCTGGGAACCATGAGCCAGTCGCAAACACGGGTCATTCGCCGCGCCAGGCCGCATGCTGCCATCCATGACACCGCCTGGCGTATCTCGTCACTGCACGCCGACGGTATGGATCTCTCACGCGATAACCGTCGCGGGTGCAGTCAGGCAATAACCCTGGCAGTAGCGTAGCAGCTTCACAGGAAAGCTGTCAATGGTTGCTTCCCCGCCCCGATAAACTGGCTAGCCCGATGAACAGATGACGGGCAAGATAACGTTTTGCAGGATGACCCATCGCACACTGGCGGCCCCACCCACACAACTACGCCGGGTATCCTTCCGCAGAGAGCGAGCGCGCTGGGCGCTCAACGCGGTTATGTCTATCTTACCTTACAATTACCCGCCGTGGAATGCAATAGATCACAATAGTGGTGAGATTCACGCAACGATTCTGCCCTCTCACCTGAGGCGGCAAGAGGGCAGAAATGGGCTGAGCACCGGCCAAGTTGGCTAGGCCTGTACATGTGTTGGCCTAGAGTGCTGTGGCTGGCTTGTGCCGGTAGGTAAAGAGATGGTGAAAGGTGAAGTTAAACGCCGTCGCGATGATGAGCGCCACCGCCTGTGAAGGCAATGGATGAATCTTAAAAACCACATGGAGAAGACTGAAGACCGCATAGGTCACAATAACTCCGCCGATGCAGGTAACATGGAAGCGCCCGCAGCGCTGAATCCACGAGCGGCTATGTCCTGCCAGGTGGCTGAAGGTGATCCGGTCGTTTGGGATGAAGTTCGCCATGATCGAAACTTCGGTCGCAACAAGAAAAGCGATATTGTACTGAAACCCATAGGGAACAGAGCTTTTTGCCAACAGATTGAGCGTCACTTGCAGCGTAATCAGGTTGATGATCGCCGCGATGCCGCCGACGAACAGATAGCTGAACGCCCGCTGGACCCATTCGGCGCGACCACCGGTCAGCCGGTCCGCGAGATCGAGCAGACGGTCAACCTTCGCCATGCCGGTTGGGCGATAGCTTGGCAGCCTGCGCCCGGCCTTCGCCTTTGGCAGAATTGCCGTATCAGCCTCAACTGCCCGCGCGGTTGCGGGTGTCGGCTGGGTATCGTAATAATCTATCGCATTTTTTCGCGGCAGATGCTGAGCCATTTCTCCTCCGGCGATTTATCCTAAAAGATGACGCTCCATGTCTCATCTATTTGCCTCGGCTCTTCTGGCATCTCGAATACGAGGAGAACAGGGACATCAGAGACGTTCGCATAGTTGTATGTGTACAGTATTGGATTTGCCACCAACAGATGAGATTTCTCTCGCGTTCAGCCAGCCGCCGGATAGCTTCACTACCATTTTTCAACGGGCGCTTCACCGAGCAGTAACCAGGTAACCACAACCAATTCTGTACGCAGAATACGCAATGTTTCGGATAATATCGTACCGTACCAGGACCTTTGGACGCCAGTACGCACGTTCGCGGTGGTTGCACACGGGTGCAAAATCGTTGCACAGCCAGCGGACGAACTAGCGAAAATAGCAGGCTGATCGCCGCGCAATTTGGTGGCCGCCGCTCAGTTGAAGGCCAGGATGATGCCAGGACCGACCGTTCGGTTGGCGAGGTCGTCCAGGTCTTGCGTCAGCGGATATTCGGTGGGACTCCAGAGCTCAAGCGCCAGCGCGATACAGCGCATGCGGTCGCGCTCGTCCACGAGTTCGTCTTCCTCGGCGCGCTCTTCCGCTGGGATGTCCTCACCAGTACTCGCGCTGTAATCCTCCCACCAGCCCGGCGCCAATACGACCCGCACGAAATCCTCCGGCGCAGTATCGGGCGGCAGCAGATCGGCGAAGCGCTCGGGATGCCCCCGCAGCGCCTCCAGGTCGGGCGCGGGCGTGTTGTTTCCGCCGCTCTCGCCGTCATCTTCGAGCCAGGTGGGGTCGCTGATATAGCGGTCAACCCGCGCGCCACCACGCGCCAGCGTGTAGCCAGAGACGGTCTCGCCATAGTCGAAGACGGTGCAGACGGGCGCGCCATCGAGTACGCGCGAGAGTTCGACATCCAGCCCCTCGGTGCGGTTGCCCAATTCTAGCACAGGCGTCCAGCGCGAGACGTCGTGCGGGCGGCAGATGAGGTAGCGGTAGGCGGCGTCCAGGTCGGGGGCGGTGACGCGCTCCAGCACGGCGCTGAAGGTCCCTTCGAGCCGCAGCGCATTCACGCGGTCTTCAGCCGCGAAGATCGTGGTCAGCGCGCGCTCGACGGCGTCGGCGTCGTGGCCGTAGATATGCAGAATGGTCGAAACAGTACTCATACCGGCTATTGTACCCCAAGCGCGCCTATCCCTGCCCCAGTAGCCGCCACGAGACGAACGCCACCAGTGGCATCCACGCGCCGAGGACGAGACCGCGCGATGCGACCCATCCCAGCGGGAGCCGCTCTAATCCCCGCGCGAGCAGCGGCAGGATCGCCACGATCCCGCCCTCGAAGAGGAAGACGTAGATGGGTGTATGCCCAAGACGTGGCAGGGTGGTGTAGCGCCACCAGCCAGCATACCAGGCGCTTTCTTCGTAGAACGGGATGATGAGCATGCCCGCCAATCCGCCGAGCGCCACGGCCCATCCAAGTGGCAGCAACCCCGCCAGCCGCCAGCCAAGGTAGCCGAGCAGCGTCAGCACGACCATCCACGAGATGGGCATGTAGGCGGGCGACTGCCAGAGCATCGGCTCATCGGCGGGATAGACCAACGAGCGCGCGATCTGCTCGCCAGCGGCGTCGGTGGCCAACTCGACAACGCCCGCGACGAGGCCAAACAGCAGCAGCCGCCCGATGAGCGGCCGCCACTCGGGTCGCGCGAGCAGCACGACCGCCAGGTAGCCGAGGACGATGCCATCACAGATGGCGGCGGTGATCCAGCCGAGCGCCAGCATGGCCGAGACCAGGTGGCAGAGCGCCATCAGCAGGAACAGCCCCAGAAACGCCAGGTCGGGCAGCGGCGCACCCCAGCTCAGCGAAAGGGGCGTGGATGCCGGAGCCAACTCCGCTTTCTCAGATTTCAACACAGGCTGCTCACTCATTCTGTCCGCACACAATATCTCATCAGAAATCATACATGCGCAGCCGCGAGGAAATCCGCGCCGACTGTCCACTTTTATGTAGAGTGGGGTACAATAAGGGTACATGCGGGAGGTAGCGCCGCGGAACAGACGCGAAAGCGCCATAAAGCCGTAAAAAGGGGGATGCCATGACCTTTGGTGATGTCCTCTGGGTACTGGCCGTATTCGCATTCTGGGGTGGGGTGTTTGTTCTGATGTTCCTCTTCGTGGCTCTCATCTCACGAGGGCGTGACGACGAAGAGACTGCCTGCGATGTCCCTGAACCGATCCCACAGGCGGAAACGGCCTCGCATGCCCACTTGATTTAGCGTCGTGAAGCAGCAGGCACACTGGAAACCCTCTCGAAGCGGAAGTCTGGATGAGGACGGCAACCACCGTCCTCACGTTGTTTTCCGAATGGCGCCCGAAGCTCGTAGCGCTCCTATGCGCCGCCGCATCTCCGCATAAAATTCAGGATTGGCTGCCTGACTCTCAGCGCGCTGCCGCTCAAACTCGCGTTCCTGCTCAGCAAAGAGTCGATCCAGTTCTTGGCGATGGTCGAGATAGAAGGCAATAGCACCGTAGGCGTCTGCCCGCGTGATCGAGGGAAACGCCTCGATGATACTTTCCGCCCGCTCGCCGCCTTGCAACCATGCGGCAATCGCGCTGGCGAGGGTAACGCGCGAACCACCCACGAAGTAGTCGCCATCGCGTTCTTGAATATGCTCAACGGTGTGAATTGCCATCGCGATTCCCGCCTCCTCTCTAAAAGAGCACTCTACCACACAGCATCAGGGCTGGGATGGTAGCGGCGGGTCGCCATACGCCTTGAAGTATTTGATGAGCGCCAGCAGCGCCGCCGTTGCCCCGGCCGCCAGCGCCGCGCGCCCGACGTCGGCCCAGTTGACGCCACCGTGTCCCAGCGCGTCCGCGACGATGGGTAGCGCTGCCACCAACGCCGTGCAGGCTAGCCCCTCGACCAGCTTGAGCAGCGCGCGCTCAGCCGGAGTGAGCGCCACATTGTTCCGCGCCCGTGTAAGTAGTCCAATCATCCTGCTTCCTCCCTGCCTCCTTGATGTTCTCCACCATACCCGCCGCTGGCCAATCGCGCGCCATTCTCCTGTGGCGACGCCACAGCATGCGGCTGCTCTTCATGGTAGATGGGCAACCAGGCAGGCGTCAACGCGACAGGTCAGCCCAACTCCCTACGCCTCGCGACAGGTACGCTCTGAGAGCTATGCCTATAATGAGTTGATAGAATGGGCGGAAGAACTGCTGGAACTCTCAGGCGCAGCTAGCATGACTCAAGAGGGTGCGTCGTATCATAGCAATGGGGTGGTGTTGCCCATACTGCCGCTAACTTGATATCTGGAGTATGGAGGCAAGAAATGACTAACGCGTTGTTCGATGACGGCGCTCAACAAGCCTGGCAAGCCTTCCTAAGTGTCCAGGAGGAATACATCGCTGCCCAGATGAGGTTGTTTCGTGCTCAGGCCGCAGTGCAGGGACTTCCTGCTGCTCGTCTGCAAGAGTTGCTGGACCGTGCGTTGCATTCTGTGGGGGAAAGAAGAGCCGCGCTGCTGCTGCTAGTCGACCTTGATGAAACAGTACGACGCCGCAACTTTGCTGCATTGATGGACTGGGTTGCTGTTGAGCACAGAGACATAGATCTCGCACGTGAGGTCATTCTCTCCATGGATCGAGACTGGCTGGCAAAGCATCTTCCCACGCAACTCGAGCGGATACTTAATCCATCAGCAACTTATGAGGCATATCGCCGTCTCGCGGAACTGCTGACACTACTTAATTCGCCCTTACTCCAAATGGTGATCGAACGGGCCGAGAGAAGTGATGACAATGATATCCACGAGGTTGCTGTCGACTATCGACAGAAGCAGAACGGACTAGGCTAACGCTAAGGTAGGAAAATCAACATATCAAGGCAATTCAAACATGAGCTTCGCCTTTGTTTGCTGAATTGCAGCTACGATGTGCCTTGGTGTGTCACGTAGGCGAGACGAATATATGTCCGTAACTCACCTGGGACAACGAGGGCCGCCCGACTGCCTGGCGGAACGCGCCGAGCAGCCCGACGAGCTATGGCAGCGCGCCCTGGGCGAACTGGCTGGTCCAGTACTCGACGGCGCCGACGTAGCCCAGGTTGGGAATGCAGCTACAGTTGTAGATGGCCGTCTGCCCGGCGTTATAGGCGCTGGCGCTGTAGTCGAGCACCTCGGCGCTCGTCAGCCCCTGCGTCGGGTCGAGCGGACAGCTCCAACCATCGCCCACAGATGACGGCAGATCCTGGTAGAGCGTGGAGGTCGGCCCGTTGGTGTTGTCGTTGTAGAGCGTGGCGCAGAGGCTGGGATTGCTCGCCGTATCGGG
>JAICKD010000422.1 GCA_025928125.1 Ktedonobacterales bacterium | reverse complement strand
CGGGCGGTGAAAACCGCGCCTCCCGGGCCTCGCCGGCTGCGCACGCTCCGCCACTAAACCCGCCTGCGCGGGTTGCCAAGCCGCGCTCACCGGTGGACGATCCCGTTGGGGCAGGTTCTGGTGCGCCCGCGCTGGCGGACTTCGTGGCCGCCGGCCCTTCCGGCGGGTTTTTAACCGCCCGCGCCATCAGCGTGCCGCGTCGAGCGCCAGCGTCTCCGCATAAAACGCCTCGTAGGCGTCGAGCATCGTTTCCAGCCGGAAGATGCGTTCCATCCGCGCGCGGCAGGCGTGGCGGTCGAGCGCCGACACCCGCTGGACGGCGGCCACGGCGGCGGCGACATCTCCCGGCGCGACCAGATAGCCCGTCTCGCCATCCGCGACCACCTCGGCGAGACCGCCGCGCCGATAGCCGATCACCGGAGCGCCTGTCGCCTGCGCCTCGCACGCCACCAGCCCAAATGGCTCCTCCCAGTGTGGTGTGCAGAGGACCGCCCGCGCACTGCCCATGAGCCGATACAACTCCTCGCGCGGCACGCTGCCCAGATGGCGGACGCGCTCGCCCATCTCAGCAAGCCTTGGCGCGATCCGCTGCTCGAAGTAGCGCGTGTCATAGACATCACCCGCCAGCGCCAGCGGCAGCCCGGATTGTTCGGCAATCGCCAACGCATCCTCGACACCTTTTTCCGGGCTGATACGTCCGGCGAAGAGCAGCGAAGGCTCAGGGTTAGGTTCCGCGCTGAAGGGGATGGCCGCGATATCCACACCGTTATAGATGACCTGGGCAATGGCGCAGTGGGGCGCCCAGCCAGCGGCACAGGCCTGCGAGACGGTCGTGAGACGTACCCGCGCGGGCGCACCATCGGGCGGGGCCAGCATGCCAAGCAGGTTGGCGATATTACCATCCACCGGGGGCAGGTGCAGCGTATGGATGACCGGCAGCACCAGCATGGATGAGTAGGCGTAGGCGGGCCAGTCGAAGGCGTGCGCGTGGACGAGATCGTAGTCATCGGCGTTATTCACCAGTGCGCGAAAGACATGCAGAAAGGCGTAGGAGGGCAGCAGCTTCCGCTCGTCGGGACGCAGCATATCGGGAATACGCTCACCATCAACGGCTGACGTTTCCCGGTGGAAGCGCGCCGGGCGTAGCGTTTTGGAATCGATGCCCAGCGTGAGGATGCGCACGCCAGGCACATCCGAGCCTTCGGCGGCGTAGAGCGTCACCTCGTGGCCGCGCTGCGCCAGCCCGCGCGCCAGATCGGCCAGCAGCGCCTGCGCCCCGCCCAGATACGGCGGCGCGATGGGTGAGACGAGTGGCGCGACGAGCGCGATACGCATGGCGGGTGCTCCTTCAGTCTGGCAATGGTCAGGCGTTGGTATAGAGTTCCAGGTTGGTACCCGCCAGCGGCGCGGCGTCCGGTCCGACCAGGAAGACGAGGATGCGCGCCATCTGCTCCGGCGTCATGCCCGCCTTGAGGTGCGGCGCGGCCTCCCGCAGCATCTCGGTATCCACCGCGCCGGGACTGACGGCGATCACGCGGATATTATGCGGGCGTCCCTCCACCGCCAGGATCTCGCTCAGCCCGGCAACGCCAAACTTCGAGACGACATACGCGCTCAGGCCCGGAAACTTCTCGACCTTTGGCACGCCCGAGAGCGAGGAGAAGTTGACGATCACCCCGCCGCCGCGCACTTGCATCGTCTGGAACGCGGCGCGGCAGCAGAGGAACGTTCCACGCAGGTTGGTATCGAGCACAGCGTCCCATGTGGCGGTATCCATCTCGGCAAAAGGGCGATTGGCGACCGCGCCCGCCGCGTTGACGAGGATCGTGACCGGCCCGAACGCCGCCTCAGTGCGTGCGAAGAGTTGGGCGACGCTATCCTCGTCGGCGACATCCGTCGGCACGACCAGCGCCCTGCCGCCCGCCGCCGTAATCTCCGCGACGTTGGCCGCCAGCGCATCAGTGTCACGCGCCGCCAGCGCGACCGCTGCGCCCTCCGCCGCGAAGGCCAGCGCCGCCGCGCGCCCGATGCCACGGCTCGCCCCAGTGACGATGGCGACTTGTCCAGTAAGCGCCCCTGATTTTCCCGCTGTCTCATGTCCCTGCTGTTGTGCGTTCATGCCGCCGATTATAGCACGCGGGGAGCGCGACGCCAGATGATATACTTGAGCGCAGCCTGCGGAGTGAAGAGCATTGTACGAGGATATGAGCATGATCGAGCGATTGCAGCGCGCCCTGGAGCATATCGAAGAGCTATCTCCCGCCGCGCAGGAAGACCTGGCGCAATTCATCGAGGAAATGACAGAGCCAATTGCGGAGGTAGGCACGCCGCACCAAGCGCCCAGTGATGACAACCTGCCGCCTACGGTTCGAGCAGCGCTGGCTCTAGGTGGCGCCTGGCGTGACCTGCAAGACGATGATGAGTTCGCATACTTCGAACGTATCAGGCGAGAAAGCAAACCGTCGCCACCAATAGAAGACCAACTCGCGTGGCTTGACGAGGAGGATGCGAAATGACCCGCTATCTACTCGATAACGGGGTTCTCATCGCATACCTGAAAGGTCGCCCGGGAGCATTGCGACTTGTCCAGCCATGGATAATCGCACGGGAAGCCACTACAAGCCAACTTGTCTATGGTGAAGCGATAGAATACCTCAAGGGTGCTTCTGACTACCGCCAGCGTCGAACTGAGCTTCGAAAGCTGCTTCGCGAAGTAACTCCATATCAACTCACGTATCTTATCCTGGAACAATACGCCGACCTTCGCCGGAGTATGCGGCGTACCGTTGGATTGATAGGCGACGTTGATACGCTAATCGCGGCTACCGCGCTCGAACATGACCTCACCGTTGTTACACTCGATGGCGATCTGACGCGCGTGCCAGGATTGTCCGTCATGCATTTGCCGCGTAACGCCCTGATGAGTTGACCGCGTACGACGTGCGGCAGATTGATACTCCTTACCCGCTTGTGTTACCGGAATCACCCTGACTTCCCCACATCGTTGCATCTCCTGCGTGCGTATACTGAAGAATCGCTGTCGTTTCCGGCGGCCACATCGCGAAAGGCAGGGTTGAGATGCTCAGGCGATTGTTCGAGGCGATCTTCCATCGGCTGTTCTTTACCTGGATGTATCGGCGAGGCCGAACCCCATGGGATACCGGTATCTCACCGCCGGAACTGGTGGAAGCGGTCGAAGGCGTGGGCGCGATGCCACCGGGACGCGCGCTCGATCTGGGCTGCGGCACCGGCACCAACTGCCTTTATATGGCGCGCAACGGCTGGCAGGCCATCGGCGTAGACTTCGCCGCACCCGCGATTACACGTGCCAAACAGAAGGCGCGGGCGATGGGCAAGCTGCCTGGCGCGGTGCGCTTCATCCGTGGCGACGTCACCCAGTTGGATCGACTGCCCATCGGCGCGCCTTGCTCGCTGATTCTCGATCTGGGCTGCTTCCATGGCCTCAATGAAGACCGCCGCGCCGACTATGCCGCTGGCGTCTCGCGCTTTGCGGCGCCCGGCGCGCTCTACTTGCTCTATGGCTTCGAGCCGCGTATGCTGGGGATGCGTCGCGTTGGCTTCACTCAGGATGACGTCGAGCGCATCTTTGGCGACAGCTTCAAGGTGGAGAAGATCGAGCGCGGCACGGGTCGCGATGGCGCTCCCACGGCATGGTACTGGCTGCGGAGGATCGAGCGCGTCTAGTAGGCGACAAAGGAGGGCTGGCGCATGCGGTTAGGGGTATTTCTGCCCATCTCTGGGCGCGCGACCGGCCCGGATACACTGCGAGAGGCGGCGCAGAGCGCAGAGCGCCAGGGCTTCGACGCCGTCTGGTCGGCGGATCGCGTCGTCACGCCCTGGGAGATTCGCACGCCGTACCCCTACGCCGAGGACCACGAGTTCATCGTGCCGCCAGACCGCCCATTCCTTGACTCATTCACCTGCCTGGCCTACCTCGCGGGCTGCACCCAGACGATTACGCTGGGCATCAGCGTGCTAGTGCTG
>JAICKD010000639.1 GCA_025928125.1 Ktedonobacterales bacterium | reverse complement strand
TACCGGCGTCTCCAGCCTGGAAGACCACGAGCCGCCCTACGAAGAATACTATCGCGTGCCGCTGGCGACGGCGCATGCAGTCAACGCGGTCCATGCCGCCCATCGGCGCGTGGTGGCCGTCGGCACGACCGTGGTGCGGGCGCTAGAGACCGTGACCGATGAGGAAGGCACAACCCATCCCGGCGAGGGGTGGACGCCGCTGGTGATTACGCCGACACGCGGCGTGCGCGCGGCGCAGGGGCTACTCACCGGGCTGCACGAGCCGCGCGCCAGCCACCTTGCCATGCTCGAAGCCATCGCTGGCCGGGCGCACGTGAAGGCGGCCTATGCGGAGGCACTACGCCAGAAGTATCTCTGGCACGAGTTCGGCGACCTGCACCTGCTGCTGCCATAAGGTGCGATCTTCCCCGCGGGAAAACGACCTCGCCCCTGTTGTTCTGGCGGCTTGGCTCAGAATGCAGGGGCGCTGGTCTATCCAGGAGCAGGCTACTCCTCCTCGGAGACAGCTTCCTCGTCCTCGGTGGCTTCGGCGACTGCAGGCGCTTCCAGTTCCACCTGCTCCGCCGCGGCAAGCTCCTGGCTGGCGACGAGCGTCACCTTCACCTTCGGCTCGACCTTTGGCGCGATGCGCACCGGCACCTCGAACGTGCCAAGCGTGCGAATCGGCTCGCGCAGTAGAATCGTGCGACGGTCAACGCTCAGGTGTTCTTGCTCTTCGAGCGCGTTGGCGATATCCTGGCTGGTCACCGAGCCATAGAGGCGGTCGCCCCGCCCGACGCGCACCGCAAAGGTCAGCGTCACCTCCGCTAGTTTCGTCGCCAGTGATTCGTGCTCCTGGCGCTGCTTCTCCGTGCGCCGCTGGGCCGATACCACGCGCTGCTGCAGATTCGCCAGCTCACCAGGCGTCGCCGCCGTCACCATATGGCGCGGCAACAGGAAGTTGCGCGCATAGCCGTTGGCGACTTCCTTCACATCACCCGGCTTGCCCAGTCCGGGGACTTCCTGTAACAAAATAACCTTCATTGTTGGTGGTCGCTCCCTTATCGCCCTGGTCGCGCGTGCCAGTTCAGGTGTGAGGTGGCATGGGTCTGCGCGCGAGGTTGCGGGCATACTCCACGAGTATACACCGCCGAGGCCGCCGGGGCAAGCATTCCGCCAGACTGATGTGCGACCAGAGTAGCATCACGGCGCGATGCATCGAGTACAGGATGGCCATACGCATGCCTGTTATTTGTAGCAGCGCGGCCATAGGGATAGGCGCAAACGCTCTCTATACTTCTCGCAACCTGCGCGAGCGCCTCATCTCATCTGTATTGTTTCGCGCAAGGCGCTTCGGCCGCAGCGGCGCGGCCACACTCAACGAAGGGGATTGCAATGTCTAGTCCGCAGAGTTCAAACGCAGCGATGGCTACGGACCAGCAGCGGCAGGACTCGGAACAGCTCAAGCAGTTTGGCTACGGCCAGGAGCTGCACCGCACCATGAGCCTGTTCTCCAACTTCGCCGTCACGTTCTCGTACATCTCGGTCACCACAGGCATCTTCGCGCTCTTCGCGCTCGGCCTGGGAACCGGCGGTCCCGCGTTCATCTGGAGCTGGCCTATCGTCTTCTTCGGGCAACTGCTCGTCGGGCTGGTCTTCTGCGAGCTTGGCTCGCGCTTCCCTATCGCTGGCTCGGTCTATTCCTGGTCGAAGCAGGTCGCCAATCGTGATGTCGCCTGGATGGGCGGTTGGGTGTATCTCATCGCCCTCATCGCCACCATCGCCTCGGTTGATTTCGTTGTTCCGCCGGTCATTGCCAGCCTGTTTGGCCTGGACGCCTCCAACACCGCTGTCCTCATCACAATTGCGCTGATCGTGCTGGCACTCACCTCCATTATCAACATCATCGGCACACGGGTCATCGCGTTCATCAACAACATCGGCGTCGTCGCCGAGTTCCTGGGTATGCTGGTGCTCGGCAGCATCTTGCTCTTCGTCCACAGTCATCACCCAATCTCCTTCCTGACCAGCACTGGTGGCACCGAGGTCAACGGCTCCTACGTCGGCACGTTCTTTGCCGCCATGCTGATGTCGCTCTTCGTCGTCTATGGCTTCGACACCGCTGGCACCCTCGCCGAAGAGACTCGCAATCCGAGCCGGGCGGTACCCCGCGCGCTGCTGTTCGCGTTGCTCGGCTCGTTCGTGATTGGCGGCCTCTTCCTGGTCGGCGCTGTGCTCGCAATACCAGCCGATGGCCTCGCCAAGTTCATGGCCGACCCAAGCTCGCTGGAGTCCATCATCTCGGATGCGATTCCGGGCCTCTCGAATGTCTTCTTCATCATCGTAGCCACGGCCATCACCGTCTGCGGTCTCTCGGTGCAGGCAAACGCCACGCGGCTGCTCTTCTCGATGGCGCGCGACCGCGAGGTGCCGGGCAGCACGCTGTTCAGGAAAGTGCATCCCAAACTAGGAACGCCGATAGCCGCGATCCTGGCGACCACGATTCTCAGCGCTGTGCTGATCTTCGCCACCCAGGTGGAGGCCGTCCTCGTCGCGGTTACCGTCGTCCTGATCTATCTGGCGTACCTGATCTGCACGACCGCCACCCTCGTTGCGCGGCTGCGCGGCAAATTCACCGCCAGCGGCTCATTCAGTCTCGGCAGATTGGGATTGATCGTCAACATCCTGGCCGTCGTCTGGGGCGCCGCGATGATCATTAACCTGAGCTGGTACCGGCCGGTCGAGGGCGCTGCCGCCTACCTGAACCTCGCGATCTACATCT
>JAICKD010000671.1 GCA_025928125.1 Ktedonobacterales bacterium | reverse complement strand
GCGCAGCCCATAGCGGCGTACGTCCTCAGGGTTGATACGGGCGAGCGGCAGCAGATTGCGCTCATCCAGCACCTCGGCGGGCGACATCCCCTGGCCGCCGCCCAGCCAGAGCACGCCGTTGACCTCGACGGTGCGCGCCGGAGCCGCGGGCGCGGGCTGACGCTGGCCATAGCCATAGCGGCTTTCGGCGCCAGCGGGCGCGGGCGTATGGGTATACATCGAGCCGCCATCTCGCGAGGGACGTCCGCCGCGTGTATCTGGCTGGCCGCGCCGACCGCCCTGATTGCCCAGGTTGCGGCGGGTAGTCAGCGGGCCGCCACGCTCGGCCTGCTCGGCATACGACGCGGGTGACGCGGGCGGGCGACGATCACGCGGCGCGCGCATATCGCGCTGGTCGGTGTATCCCCGGTTGCCCTGCTGATCGCCATAGTTTGGGTAGCCATACTGTCGGCCACCACGCACTGGCCGGTGCTGCTCCTGCGAGCGATTGCCATTGCCGCCGCCATACTGTCCCTGCTGCCCTTGCTGCGCTGGTTGACCCTGTCCCGGCTGGCCATAGGGCGCGTATGGCTGATACGGATACTGCGGCGGCCGCTGCTGCTGGCTTTCGCCGCTGCCGCCGGGATGCTGCTGATGTTGCTGCTGATGTTGCTGGTGCTGATCGCGATTGGGCGCCTGGGGCCGCTGCTGCGTTCCACGGCCGCCGGGCCGATAGGGCGGCATGCTACCCTGACCGCCACGCGCGGCGGGATTTTGATGTGGCCGCTGCGGCTGACGGGGCGCGCCACCGGGCATATCGGCTCCGCGCTCGCCTGGGCGCTGCTCCTGATTCACCCAGACCGTGAATCCGCGCCGTTGTGGCGTCGGTTCCGTATCGGGCGCGGACGCCGACTCGGAGGTGGCTGGCGCGGACGCGACTGGCGCCTGATCCTGATCGGGCGCATCCGCTTCCCCACGCCCATGGCGCACCCGTGGCATGCGCACGCGGCGCGCGCTCGGCGCTTCGCGGTGGTTGTCGTGATTGTCGTGGTTGTCAAGATCGGTGCGATTGGAAGCCTCCGCCGACGACGCAACGGCGGCTGGCGCGTCATCCGCCGGGGCCGCCACGGCGCGCGACCGGCTGCCCTTGCGTTTCGGAGCGGGAGCATCTCCACCGCTCACGGCAGCCTCAAGGGCCGCTTCAGATGGAGCGGCAGATGTGGCTATGGATGTGGAGCGGGCGCGACGCGGCTTCGCCGTTGGCGCGACGTCCGCGTCTGGCAAAGGCGTCATGTCGCCGGGCAGCGTTGGCTGCTCGATGGCGGCGGCACGCTTGGCACTGCGCCGCTTCATTGTCGGTGTAGTCGCTCCGGTCGGCTCAGCGGCCTCGGTCGCGGTGGTTGCCGCAACGGAGTCATTCGCCGCAGCGGCATCCTGGCGCCGGGTCCGGCGACGTGTAGGGGTAGGTGTTTCCTGATCTTCTGGCACAAAGGCCTCCTGAGCAGTGGAGCAGGCATCAACGCAAGGGTAGCTTGTTTTCGGCCACCATCACACTGAATCTCTCCGAACATCTGAAGCATGTAAAGCGAACAATTGTCATGTCAAACGCATCAAACGCGACGCCAGCGCCTCGTGCGAAGCACGAACCAGCGCGCAATTCAAGGGTTCTTTGATGCTTGTGAGCGTGCGAAGCAACATGTTTCCGAATTTCACAGCACATTTCCAACATTCAGCGGCAAGTTTTCCGTGTCGTACGTGCCGCATGACAGGCCAGTGAGCAGAAGGCACAGCCAGCTGAGAGACCAGGCGCGGAAGGCAACGATTCGCACATTTCCCCTGTTCACGCGCCTCAGCGTGGCCCCAGCATACCTGACGCTTCTGGTACGAACTGGCGGGCCAATGATGTCTCGCTCGCGTGCTTTTTACGAACAGCGCAACGGGCTACCTGCGGTGGTGGATGCGCGTCAATATCCGTCAGGTGGCACAGTCGTGAGCGCGAAAGCTACAGAATTGCACAATGCTTCAGCGAGGGGAAGGTCTCGCGCGAGATGGGCAGATCGCGCTAGAGTTTCACACTGTCCCCGGCTGGAGGGAGCTACTGGCCCCCGATGTGCGCTGTGAGAGTGTTACGCGCAGTAATGAGTATTCAGACACCCCTATTGTACGCTATAGACGGCGGGTTTTGCCAGTTTCCCCACCGAACTGTCTCATCCTCGTTCGGATGGCCGTTATGGCCTATGGCGGCGCGCCTGATGGCCGATGCGCCAAAGGTGACCTGTGGGCCAGAATAGAGGCTCACTGCCCGTACATCACTGGTGGCGAAGCTGGTCGGCGTCTTTGCGCCCGCCATCCGCGTCACCACTGCCTCCAGATTCTCCTGCGAGGAGCGGATTTCGGCAAGTTGCGTGCCGAGCAACGCCATATGGGCGGCCTGCGCCCGCAGATGCTGCTCCAACTGCCAAAGCGATTGGGTATATTGCCCGGAGCCAATCAGGCTGACACCAGGCTCCAGCGCCTCCGCCTCCAGTACCAGTTCATTCGCGCCAACACAGAGCGACCGCGCTACCGTGTCGAGCATTGAGAGCGCCTGGCCCTGCGTGCGGACCGGCATCTCAAGCGCCGTGACGGCCGTCACCGTCGACGGATG
>JAICKD010000457.1 GCA_025928125.1 Ktedonobacterales bacterium | reverse complement strand
GCGCTGCTGAGCTATGCCGCCGCCCGCACTGGGCTGCCGCTGCTCGACATGCGGTGACACCGATTGGATGGTTACTTCAGAAGGCGTATCTTACCAGCCTGCTCGAAATGCTCGTCGGTTGTCAGCGCGGTGAGAATGCCCAGACGCTCCATCGCCTGAATACTGATGGCATCCACAAGTGACCATCTTTTATCCTGGCGTTGCTCCAACAAAGTCCATGCGTCGCGAAACTGTGGCCAGGATGTTTGTTCGATGCTGACGCCCGAGTCGTTGAGGATAGTCCTGACGAGAGTAACAACACGGGGTCTGGTGAGTTTGAAGTGTGCCGAAGACAGAAGGGCGACAAGTTCAGCGAGCACGTGATCAGTGGTGTAGATAGCGTGTTGCTGAGTGTAGGCTTGTTGATAGTGTTGAACAGCCTCAACATGAAAACGATCACCAGCATGCAGATAACTCGCCCAGCCAGACGTGTCTACAAAAAGATGGTTGCCTGCCAAGTTCGTCCATCCTCTCCTATGCCAGCGACCATCCTCTAGCTATCCATTATTCTGGCCGCGAGCCTCATCGGCAAGGATTTCGTCAATCTGCCGTGCTGTCAACGGTGCGATAGCAGAGTCATCTATCGCGCCCGCCAGGTCTAGCGTGGAAGAGTAGGTTGTCGCTGGCAACGCCCGCTGCTCCACAGGCAGAGCCGACTCGATCAACGTCTGAATCACCTGCTCCAATGTCTGACCGTGTTGTTCAGCGAATTTTTGCAAGCGAGCGGTTTGTGAATCGTTTAGTGTGATGGTTACGGATGTCATATTTTGTCTCCCTTATCTCGATATATTGATATGTATCCGTCCTACGGGCTTCCCTGCTCGTCTTGGATAAGCATATCGCGCAGTGTCTGCGGTTTCAACCGTACGACCTGCGCTAAGCCATCTTTGGCAAGTCTGAAGTGGATTTCGCGATGCGTAGCGTCAACGTCATCCTGTGAGAGACACCAGGCAACACACGTAGTGAGCACAGTACGCAAGTCGTCTGCTCGATCATTGCGCTACAGCGACGAGAGAGAAGGCAGGTTCATAGCGATGCGATTGGCGGCATTTCGGGGTAACTGGCGTCAAACAGTCGTGAAGGTGTGTCTGCTTCTGCTGGTGGCGTTCGCTCTCTTCGAGATCGGGGTGCGACTGCTCCCGGCGGATGCGGTGCGGTATGAGGTGCAGGTCTCCACCAACGGCGGGCCAGTCACCACGAAAACTGGTACCATCACTGATCCGGCGACGGTCGCTCGTTGGCGCGCTGAGGTGACGGCGAACCCAGCGAGCGAGCTGCGCATAGGCATTCTGATTGGACAGTGGCGAGAGCAGTACACCTGCTCCTACTTGAGCACTTTCGACGCCTCGTATGTCTTTCTCTGGCATGGCCTGCCCATCGAGTCCGTCTCCTTACTCCCGGTCTGCTTTGAACGCTACCAGATCTCGAGTGGTGGCATCGTCGATCCACGCACTTACAACGTTCCGCACTTCGTCCAGCCCTAAAACACAAGCGGCGGATGGAGGCATTGCTGAGCTATGCCGCCGCGCGCACCGGGCTACCGCTGCTCGACCTGCGTTAGCACGGGCGGAACGAACCGCTGCCCGTGCTGGTCTTGCCGTCTCCCCGGAGCACCGTATAGCCAATAACGGCCCGCCCGATTTCCGCTCGCCGGTGCGAGGTGGAGAATGGATGCGCATGTGACGCCCATTGGGAATCCAATTTCGGCAATGACGACATGTTCAGCACTGGGAGTAATGCGATGGCTGACGAACTGCGGGTGATGCTTGAACTCGGCCCGAAAGGCAAGCGGGTGGTAGCGCTCGCGCCGGATTGGCCCGGCCTCGAACGCGGCGACAAGACCGAGGAGGCCGCGATTGCGCGACTACAAGCCTATCTCCCACGCTACGCGCCGATAGCGACACTGGCGGGGATGGGCACGGAGTTCGCGGCCACCACCGACGCCACCGTCGACGTGGTCAAGCGCTATCCAGGCACCGGCTCAACGGACTTCTGGGGCATCTCGTTCGCCTTCTCGGACTTCGATCAGCATGCCATGTCGCGTGACGAATTGGAATGTGAACTTACCCTGATGCAGGCGTGCTGGACGTTTTTCGACGCGGTCCGCTCGCGCGTCTCGGCGGAGATGAGGAAGGGTCCGCGCGGCGGCGGGCGGGATCGTGACCGTATCGTCCGGCATACACTGGGCGCGGAGCAGGACTTTGCCGCCAAGCTCGGCGTGAGCGCCCCCGAAGACGCGCTGCTGACGGACGAGGGGCTGAGAGCATACCGCGACACCTACTGCGCCGCCATTCGAGAGTTCCACGCCCAGGGTAAATCGGCCCGCAACTGGCCGCTCCGCTATCTGATTCGACACACCGCGTTTCACACGCTGGATCACGCCTGGGAAATGGAAGACAAGGATCTGACACCCACGCCTGTCGCCTCCTCAGCGACCATCCAGTAGCGCCATAGCCCATACGGGCCGCCCGCTATCCATCTGTCGATGCAGGGAAGAGAATGGATGGAGACACATGGTATGTGTCTCCATCCAGTTTTGGAGTGATAACACGTCCGTCGCGATGGATTGTGTGTGCCGAGTCCGCTGTTGCCTGACGGCTATGACGCATAGGGCAGGATTAGCCGCGGCCTTCAGGCCGCGAACCAGCGGTTGTATCGCAGCAACCCTGTCGGAAAATAATTGACACTTACCCCCTACGAGCGGAAAATACATGGATTCGATAGAGCAGGCGCTCAAGACCCACTTCGGCCACACCACGTTCTGGCCGGGTCAACGGCAGATTGTGGATATGGCGCTGGCTGGGCGCGATGCGCTCGTGCTGATGCCCACCGGCGGCGGCAAATCGCTCACCTACCAGCTCCCCGCGCTGCTGCGGCCCGGGCTGACCGTGGTCGTCTCGCCGCTCATCGCCCTCATGCAGGACCAGGTCGAGCGGCTGGAGGCCAACGGCATCCCCGCGACCTTCGTCAATAGCTCGCTGGATCCAGCAGAGCGCGCGCGGCGCGAACAGGCGACCGTGCGCGCCGACTACAAGCTGCTCTACGTCGCCCCAGAGCGACTGCTGGGGGAGAGCTTCCTCGCGCTGCTGGACCGCGTGGCCGCTGGCCCGGGCATCACACTCTTCGCCGTGGATGAGGCGCACTGCGTCAGTGAGTGGGGCCACGACTTCCGCCCCGAATATCGCCAGCTCAGCCGCCTGCGTCGCCGCTTCCCCGCCGTCCCCATGCTCGCGCTGACGGCGACTGCCACCGAGCGCGTCCGGCAAGACATCCTCGCGCAGCTGCACCTGAAAGACCCATATCTGCATGTCGCCAGCTTCAACCGGCCCAACCTCTTCTACGACGTGCGCGCCAAGCACCGGCACTCCTATGCCGAGCTGGTGACACTACTCCGTGAGATCGGCGGACCAGCGGGCGACGCCCCCGTCATCATCTATTGCCAGAGTCGGCGCGCCGTCGAGCAGCTGAGCGAGCACCTCGCGCGCGATGGCATCCGCGCGCTGCCCTACCATGCCGGGCTGGCGCCGGAGGAGCGCACCGAGTCTCAGAGCCGCTTCATTCGTGACGATGTGCCGGTGCTGGTCGCCACCATCGCCTTTGGCATGGGCATCGCCAAACCCGACGTGCGCGCCGTCATCCACTATGACCTGCCGCGCAGTCTGGAAAGCTACTACCAGGAGTCGGGCCGCGCCGGACGTGACGGCGACCCCGCGCGTTGCGTCATCTTCTTCGCCTATGGTGACCGCGCCAAG
>JAICKD010000277.1 GCA_025928125.1 Ktedonobacterales bacterium | reverse complement strand
GCTGGCGATTGGCGACGCGGGCTATCCCTTCCTCAACGCCATCGAGCACACCAATTTCATCGGGCCAGAGGAGTATGGCGGGCGGCGGCTGGTTTACTTCGGCAATTATATCCCGATGAGTCATCCGGTGCTGCGCGAGACGCCAGAGCAGGCGCTCGAACGCTATCTGCCCGGCATCCAGCGGCTCAACCCGGCCTTCACGCGCGACTGGATCACGCAGATGTGGGGCTTCGCGGCGCCCTGGGCGCAGCCAATCGTGACGCGCGAGTACGCCAACCACATCCCGCCGCACGAGACGCCAATCCCCAACCTGTATGTGGCGAACATGTTCCAGGTCTACCCACAGGATCGCGGTCAGAACTACAGCATCCGGCTGGCGAATCGGCTGGCCCAGCGACTGCTGGCAGATTAGGATGCGAGAGGCGATTTCAATGCGCGAGCCTGGTTTAACGTGAATTCGATACTGTTGGCGAACTCGAAAGTGGGACATACTAGCAGAAAGGACAGGTGCCCATAAGCGAAGGAGCGATACGCCATGAGCTTGCCACGAGACGGATTGCACCCTATTCCCGAGGAAACTGCACGGGTGGCTCGCGCCGCGTTTCCTGCTGGCAACGTCTACATGCGCATCCGCGATGAATTGGGAGCGCTCTTCGACGACGAGCTGTTCACCGTCGTGTATGCCAGCGAAGGGCAACCCGCGCTTCATCCCTGGCAACTGGCGTTGGTGAGTGTGATGCAGTTTGCCGAGAACCTGAGTGACCGGCAAGCGGCAGACGCCGTGCGGGCTCGGATTGACTGGACGTCTGCCCTTGGCCTGGAACTGAGCGACGCGGGCTTCCATTCCTCCGTGCTGAGCGAGTTTCGGACGCGGCTGGGAGCTGGGAGCCTCGAGCAGGTCCTGCTCGACCGCCTCCTGGAGCGCTGTCGGGAGCGGGGTTGGCTCAAAGCGCGGGGACGTCAACGCACCGATTCGACGCATGTGGTGGGAGCCGTTCGTGCGCTCAACCAACTCGAACTCGTCGGGGAGACGCTGCGCGCGACGCTCAATGTGCTGGCGACGGTGGCGCCCGAGTGGCTCAAGGATCAGGTCCCTCCGGACTGGTATGAGCGGTATGGGGAACGGAGAGAAGACTATCGCTTGCCGAAAGAGAAACCGGAGCGCGAGGCGTTGAGCCAGCACAGCGGCGATGACGGCTACTACCTGCTTGCCTGTGTAGAGCAGGCGGCGCAGCAAGGGATGGACTGGCTCGAGCAGTTGCCAGCGATTCAGACGCTCGCGCAGACTTGGACGCAGCAGTATCGGATGAGCAGTATCGGATGAGCAGTGGTCATGCGCGTCGTCTCACGCCGCAGGAACGGCCCCCGGTCGGCGAATGGCTGCGCTCTCCCTACGACCGCGACGTGCGTTACGGTCGCAAACGGACCCTGGAGTGGGTAGGCTACAAGGTCCATCTCACAGAAGGCTGCGACGACGACCGGCCGCATCTCATCACGGATGTCCATACCGCCCCAGCGATTGAGCAAGACCACCTTGCCCTTGACACCATTCAGGATCACCTGGCGCGGTCTGATCTCCTGCCGACTGAGCAGCTGGTGGATGCCGGCTACATCAGCGCCAAACGCATCCTACACAGCCGCGACACGCATGCGATTGACCTGATTGGACCCGTGCATACCGACCCCAGCTGGCAGGCGCGCACGCCCGGCGCGCTCGATGTCTCCCCTCGATGTCTCCCAGTTCACCGTGGATTGGCGGCACGAGCGCGTCACCTGCCCTGAGGGGCAGCACAGCGTCGGGTGGCATCGCGCCAAGGACGCCAAAGGGGAGTCGGTGGTGCAGGTACTCTTCGCCCAGGCGGTCTGCCAACGCTGTCTCGTCCGCGCTGCGTGCACGGATGCACGGGCGACGGGCCGCAGCATGACGCTGCGCTTTCCGCAGGAGCGTCACGAGACGCTGCTGGCCGCGCGCCAGCGCCAACAGACGGCGGCATTCAAGGCGCTCTATCACCTGCGCGCAGGAATCGAAGGCGCGTTCTCGCAGACCACGCGCATCACTGGCGTGCGCCGTGCACGCTATCGCGGCCTGCCCAAGACCCATCTGCAACTCATTCTCACCGCAGTTGCAACCAACCTCCTGCGCCTGGATGCCTGGCTGCAGGGAGCACCCTTTGCCAAGACGCGTACCTCGCGGTTTGCCGCCCTTGCTGCCTAGTCGCTAGTTCGCCAACAGTATCGAACTCACGTTAAGCTAAGAGGCGCCTCGGATCCGGTCCCCAAGCGCGGCCGCCGGACTACGACGACAGTTCAGCCCGACGCGACCACCAGGCCTCGGCGGAGCTCATTGCGCTCTCCGCCTCCTCGACGCCGTCTCCTGCGAGTCCGGCGGTGGCAGCCCAGTGCAAGGGTACAAGGGCCAGAGCCCCGGGAAGCCAACGGTGCTCGTCGGGAGTCAGGGGTTCCGGAGCGGTGCGCTCATAGGCGTCGAGCAGTAGTCGCGGCTCGAGCCATTCGCCGCTCTGTGCACCGGGGTTCAGGCTTGTGGCGATGCCGGGAAGGTCGCGCATCAGGCTCAGAGCGCCCGCGATGTCGTACAGCCGCTCCCTGACCCTCGCAAAATCCAGGTCCAGGGTGACCCATGAGCCATCTGACAGTTCGACCGCGTTGCCCAAGCGGTAGTCACCGTGAATCGGCGCGAATGGCAGTTCGACACCCTTCCGGAGCTTGGACAGCTCGCCAGTCAGTTGGCGCATCCGACGCACGACCGGCTCGCTACGGGGTCCGAGCCGGCGGCGTGTGAAGCCGACCGAGTAACGCAGTTGGCCGAATGTCCTGTGGTCGTCGAGAGGTTCGGGCGGACTGGGCTCCCAGACTGCTTTGAGCGCCGCGTGAAGACGTCCGAGCTCCTCGAAGAGGCGGATGTAGGAGCCCTGGGTTGCCGGCGGCTGCACGTGATCGATGAACTCCTCAAGCTCAGCCCAACGATCATCGACCCTCACGAGGTCGGAGCCGAACATCCGAATCGGCCGAGCGACTCGGACTTGGGTGCGCTGGAGCCGCTCGCGCAGGCGTCGCAGTCCAGCCACTCGGCCGCGCGTTACCCACGGCCTATGAACCCGGAGGACAACCGGTGGCTCAGCGTCTATTCGCACGTTGAGGTTGAACGAACCGCCGATGTCCGCCCATCCGGCCCCGCGTGCGACGCGGTCGATCAGGGCCGAGACGGTCGGATCATCGGGGCTGGCTCTAGGTCCGAACCAGCGCGGCAAGGCAGGGGGAGAGGCCGAAGCTTCCATTTCAGGCATGGGGATTGGGCCGCCAGCGCACCCGAGGAATCGGGCTAAGGCGATCTGCCCCGAGTAATCCAGAGGGGTAGGGCGCATCCTTGCCAAGGTCGCTCCCACTGTTCATCCCTCGGGCTCGATGGGCTGCACCGTCGCCCCTTCCATCTGCTCGCGGGCGGCGATCGCGTGCCGGGCGCAGAGCAGCATGTCTTTGCCCTCGCGGTCCTGCACCCGGAAGGCCTCCGGCTCCGTGCAGGGCAAGCCCAAGCGGTCCCAATCCCACGAGCGACCGCAGACACGGCAGGTCGAACTCCCCCTGGTGCTGGTCAGGATGGCTCCGTGCTCGGGGCAGGCCTCCCACTCCGCTTTGCAGGTCGGCCGACTCAGCGCACCGTCCCGTGTCCGGTTGCGGGCCAGGTCCTCGGCCGTCTGCTGGATCTCGGCGGCCACCAGGCGCAGCTAGCCAGATCATACTTTCGGCCTTCTTCGAGGCGCGCGCCACCTGCGCCTGGGAGACTCCATCTTCGAGAGCCGGGCGGATGATGGTAAAACGTTCTAGGGCTTGCGCTCTTTGAACCTCAGAGAGCGCCGTGAGCGGGAAAAACGATTCAGTCATGACGCGTCACTTCTCGTACGAAGAAAGTCAACAACACCCTCTTCCCTTGGTATATCTGATCAGCAGGACAATTGCCAAGAAATCAACAGCTTAATCCCAAAATTTACAGGAAGAGCGAGAAGAAATAACACGCTTGGTTCCTTAGATACCCATCTCAAAATTCCCTCATCAAATTTTCATATTTACAGCTGGGGTGCTCATCTTTGTGGGGGGACTGCACGCCTCTCGCCAGTTCAGAAAACGTCAAGAGCGTACCCACATGGACAGAAAGGCGGGCCAGCATTTCAGGCACATTGTGAAGCATATCTTGGCAGGAGATCTTGTACACAAAAGCGCCCGACACCTGGCTCAAAGGACGCGGCCTCAGCGGCGTCGATCTGGTGGTGTCTGACCACCACGGCGGCCTGGTCAAAGCGGTCGAAGTGCAGTTCCCAGGGGCGTCATGGCAGCGTTGCCAGACCCACTTGTCGGCTAGAGCCTGTTATGAACTACAGGGGAGGTGGATCAACTGATGCAGCATGAGGCAAGTGAAGGCCAGAAAGGTCAGCCCCGCCACGGTTTCGGGCCGCCGCTCGTAATCACGCGCCAAGCGGCGGAAGCGCGCCGCCCAGGCGAAGCTGCGCTCGACGATCCAGCGCTTGGGCAGCAGCACGAACCCATGCTTGGGTCCCTGGGCGTCGGCCAGCTTGACGATCTGGAGGGTGATGCCCTGGGCCGCAGCGGCGTCGCGCGGCGCCTCGCCCGTATAGCCATCATCGGCGTAGGCCACTTCGACGTGCTCCCCAGTCGCCGCCTGCACCTGCTGCGCCAGCTCAGCCACCTGCGCGCGCTCCTGTTCGTTGGCGGGCGTCACCACGACCGCCAACAAGTGGCCCAGCGTATCGACCGCGACATGGGTCTTGGAGCCGTTGCGCCGCTTGTAGCCGCCGTAGCCCGCCCGCGCGCCGCTCTCCGGCGTCGACTGCACCGTGCGTCCATCCAGAATCACGGCGGTCGGCTGGCCACCGCGTCCCGCACGCAAGCGCAGGAGCAGCCGCAGATCGTGCACGATGGCCGCGAAGCAGCCGGAGCGCAGACAGCGCTGCGTCTGCTGATAGACCGCCGTCCAGCGCGGCAAGTCATCTGGCAACATGCGCCAGGGCGCGCCCATGCGCACCAGCCAGCGCACGGCATTGAACACCTCGCGCAGGTCATGCTTGCGCTGCAAGGCGTCTTCACTCATCAAGGTCAGGTAGGGGGCGACAAACGCCCATTCCTCGTCACTCACATCGGACGGGTAGGCGGTGCGTGGGGTACTCATCCCTCATTCTATTCCATCCGTCCTCAAATTCATAACAGATTCTAGTCGCTGCGCGGCCCTCACCCCCAGCCCCTCTCTCAGCGAGCGAGGGGAGCAGGCTCCGTTTCCCCCTCTCCTCGCGGGAGCGGGAGCCAGGGGGTGAGGTTACGCTTTGGCATTCCACAGAACACGACTTCCTGGTCACATCGGCTGGGCTTCGCACGTCACTTCTCTAACGGAGTGTGATGCATGTGGCGAAGGCAGGTGACCGATGAACGAAATGGATGCAATGGACGACCACGACTGGCTGGCGC
>JAICKD010000832.1 GCA_025928125.1 Ktedonobacterales bacterium | reverse complement strand
CGTGTTACCGAGGCGGCGGCGTTTGCGGCTTCGGCGTTTCTGGGCCGTGGCGACAAGGAAGCGGTCGATCAGGCAGCGGTAGACGCCATGCGTAGCGCCATCGAGGGCGTGGATATGCACGGTGTCGTGGTGATAGGCGAGGGCGAGAAAGACGAAGCGCCGATGCTCTATGTCGGCGAGGAGGTCGGCAACGGCCTGCCGCCGGAGGTAGATGTTGCGGTTGACCCGGTAGACGGCACGCGCCTGACCGCGCTGGGGCTGCCCGGTGCGATCGCGGTGGTGGCGACGGCGAAGCGCGGCACGATGTTCCAGGCGCCTCCCGGCGTCTACTATATGGAAAAGCTAGCGGTCGGGCGTGACGCCGCCCATGTGATCGATCTGGAAGCGCCGATTAGCGAGAACCTGAGCCGTATCGCTGTCGCGCGTGGCGTGCCAGTGAACGATGTCACCGTGACGGTGCTCGACCGTCCGCGCCATGGCGACATCATCAAGGCGATTCGCGAGGTGGGGGCGCGGGTGAAGCTCATCCCAGATGGCGATGTGGCGGCGGCGCTTCAGGCGGCGATGGAGGAGTATCACGCCGCGGATGTCTACATGGGCATCGGCGGCGCGCCCGAGGCAGTATTGGCGGCGGCGGCGATCAAATGCGTGGGTGGGCAGATGCTCTGCCGTATCTGGCCGCGAACCGACGACGAACGCAACCAGTTGAAGGCCGATGGCGTGGACCTTGCTCGCATCTACACAGTCAACGAGCTTATCACCTCCGATGACGTCTCGTTTGCCGCGACGGGCATCACCACTGGCGACCTGCTGCGTGGTGTCGAGGTCGGCCACCACAACGCGCGCACCCATTCGGTGATGATGCGCGCCCGCACCGGCACGATCCGCTACATCACGGCGATGCACCGCTGGAACCGCGGGTAAGCGACCTCTCCCTCTATCCCGTCTCCGTATCGGGGAGGGGATAGAGGCAAAATGGCCCAACCACTCCAATTACCAGCCGTTGCGGTGCATCAGCGATTCGGTCGGTCGGCGTCTCCGTCGTTTGGCGGAGGATGTGATCGCGAGCGGGTCGGTCGCCGCGGGATAGCCGAGGGCAATGACCCCAATGGGCTTGAATTGCTCTGGGACACTGAAGCGTTCGAGCAGGTCTTTCTCGCCTGACGAGATGCCAAAAAACCAGGCGGCAAGCCCCTCATCAATCGCCGCGAGCAGCATCAGCATGGACGCCATGCCAGCATCTATGTCCCAATATGGCACGGGCCAGTTGTCCGCATCCTCCAGTCCGAAGCCAGCCTTATCTGGCTGCGAATAGCGGTCGAGATAGGCCCGGCGATTCGAGAGCGGCAGGACGAGCACTGGTGGCAGCGTCGAGCGCATCTCGTCGGGGATGGGATCTTTCGGGTCGTCGGTGAGCGTCCAGAAGTCCGCTAGCGCCTCGGGGCTGTCGAGCACGAGATACTCATTGCCCTGGGTGAATCCAGCCGAGGGGGCATAGCGCACCGTAGCGAGTATGCGGTCAAGCACATTGCTGGGGATGGGTCGCTGCTCGTAGGCGCGCACGGACTTGCGGTGTTTGAGAACCTCACGAAACTCCATGGACACACCCTCCAACTACCAGTCTTATTCCCCGCCAATGATGCCTGAGAAGGTCGTGACCTCCAGGCCGGACTCGCGCAGCCGAGCTACATAGGGGTTGATGCCGACGCTATCGCCCGCGATATGGCCCATCACCAGGATATTGCCTCGCACGCCCTCGCTGGCCAGCCGCTGGGCATCCTCCAGTGGGAAGTGGATG
>JAICKD010000413.1 GCA_025928125.1 Ktedonobacterales bacterium | reverse complement strand
TTGAGACGCCTCAGCGCACGATGGAGTGTAGCCCTATCCGACATCCCTCGCTCGAACTCCCAATCTTGGGGGATGGCGAAATCCAGCGGCAGGCTTCGGCGGTAGAACCGCACGATGCGGTCGTAGTCCAGTTGCAGCTCCGCGAGCTCGCGCTCGAGCGCATCCAGGCTCTCGGCTTGCTCCGTGGAGGGATCGAGATCGCCTTTCGCCAGCCACGGCGCGCTCCATCGGTTCGGATGCTGCGCCAGATCTTCGTAGAGACTCTTGAGCGCTTTGAATATCTTGAGATGCAAGTCCTCTGGAGTGGTGAACGTCTCTATCACATATTTGTGCGCCTCCAGCTCAGCCTTGAATCGCACTAGTTTCTCACGATTCGCGGGATCTAGATCAATGTGATCGAGCAGAACAGGGTGGCTCTTGTCCATGAGAAAGATCAGTTTGGGGATATTGCGCTCCACTGCGCGGCGATACTCTAGCTCGGTATAAGAGGTATCAGCGTCGGGAGGGCAGTCACCGTAACGGTGCGCCAGAAAGCCGACATAGATGTCCGCATCCTCAACAAGCTTGAGGGAATACTCTCTCGGCGTGTTGTCCATCGAACTCAGGTATTCCATGGCGAGCGGGTACATACCAAATTCCAGAATCGCAGTGGTCACCGCGTTGCGATGCTCCTTAAGGCCGAGCACGGGGCTACTGACGAGAACCTGAAGTTTTCGCGTATTTTCGCTTGTCATCCTGTCTTGACCATTCTCTGTTCAGACTTCGCATTGACAAGTCCGGTATTCGGCAGAGCTGGGTAAGCACGCACGCTTGCGATCCTCGGTGGAAACTCGCTGTAGCGTCGGTCGCCGTAATGCTTCATGGCGGCGATATTTTAACATGAACTACGGCCAAACTGTACTCGATGTCTTGGTGCTATTCGCAGAGCGCGAGTTCATAGATACGAGGGTGCCACGGTGGCCCCAGGGCATCGCAGACAAAGAGTCGGGCCGGGTGCTCGTCCCAGCGCAGAGCGAGAGGCGTCCCGTGAGTGTAGAAAGTCGCTACCATTTGACCCTCGGGCATGCTCCACACTCGCACGGCGTGGTCGCGTCCGGCGGTAGCGAGCATGGGCTCGCTAGGCCGCCAGGCGAGAGCTACAACGCCATCGCGGTGTGCGGGAATCGTCAGGCGGGGCATGCGGGCGGCGCCGGTGCGGGCGGCTGGCGCCCAGAGGCGCACTGTGCCGTCGGTGGAGCCAGCGATGAGCGCGCGCCCTTTGGCATCCCACGCGAGCGCGCTGAAGTGGCCGCCGTAGGTCATCGCGTCGTGTGTGGGTGCCCACCATAGGCAGCGCGGCTCCGTCACCTCGTCCTCGTCGTCTGTGAGGTCGAGATTCCACACGCGCACGGTGCGGTCGCGCCCAGCAGTGGCGAGCATAGACGCATGCGGCCGCCAGGCGAGCGCCAGAATGTCGTCGTCATGCGGCGTGTATTTCCACAGCGGCGCATGGATTGGCTCGGGCGCACCTACATCCCAGACGCGCAGGATGTTCTCGGAGGCCGTCGCAAGCAGCGCGTTGTCGGCGTTCCAGGCGAGCGCCTGCACACGTGCCTGGTGCATGCCAACCGCCTTCCAGTCCCACGAGCGTCCCGGCTCCGCACGTGTGGCGTACTCTATGTCCCACACGCGTACGGAGCGCACGGCACCGCTGCCACTCGCCGCGATCATCCGCCCATCCGGGCTGACCGCTAATGCGCAGATCGTCGACGGTCCCGAGGCGATGGCCACCCTGCGACCTGTCTGCGTATCCCACACGCCGATGTCCTCGGCGCCATCTGCCGTGACGAGCGTCGCGCCGGTGGAACTCCACGCGGCGCCGCTGATCGGCGCCGCGTGGCCTACCAGCGTCGGGGCGTCGCTGGTGCGCGGGCCGACCTTCCGCGCTGTCCCCACCCGCCATAGACGAGCCCGCCCATCCTCGCCCGCGCTTACCAGTGTATCGCCTGCGCGGCTCCATGCGAGCGTCGTCGCCGCGCCCATATGCGCTTCTGGGATGAGCGCCGCGAGCCGCGAGTGCGCGCTGTCACCTACGGTGTCGGCTTCTACCTCCCACAGTGTCAGCGTCCCGTCGGTGCCAGCCCCGGCGAGCAGCGCGCCGTCAGGCGACCACGCCAGAGCGCGCAGTTGTTGGCCATGCCCGGTGAGTGTCGCTGCTTCCACCAGGCGTGGCACGCCGATCATCGCATCTGCGGTGGTCGCCCACAGGCGTGTCATACCATCCTCGCCGCTGCTGGCAAGCCAGGTGCCTACTGGGTTCCATGCCAGCGCCAACACACCGTCGGAATGCGCCTGGACCGTCGCGCCTGGCTCACTGGCCGCCACACCCGAGGTCGTGATCTCGATGAGGTGGATGGAGCCATCGCGAGCGCCGCAGGCAAGCCACTGATCGGATCGATGCCAGGCGATTGCGCGAATGGAGGCGCTGAGGTGAAGCATCTCCAGCGGTTGGCCAGCATCGACGGCCCATAAGCAAAGCGAGTCATCCCGTGCGCCGCTGGCGAGGACGCTTCCGGCGCGATTCCAGGCGAGCGCACTGACGGGCTGCTGGTGATGCGGAGCCTCCGCTGGCTCGATGCCGCCATGCGCGCTGTCAGTCTCGATATCCCACACCGCTACGCGACCGTCGTGGCTAGCATATGCCAGTTCGCCTCCATCCCGTACGCCCCGCCAGGCCAGCGCAGTTATGCGGCCACCCAGCGGCAGCCGCGCCAGATCTCTAGCCGACTCCGGCGACCAGATGCGAATGATGTGATCAGCTCCGCCACTGGCGATAGCCGTACCATCGGGCCGCCAGGCGAGAGAAGTGATTGCGCCGTTGTGCTGGGTGAAGGTCCTGATGAGCGCGGGGTGGCTACCCTCCACACGCTGTTCCAGTCGGAGCCAGACCGGACGCGGACGCTGCTCGTCGAGCCACTGCCGCGCGGCACCGCGCACAGCCTCTGCACCAAGTTCCACCGCGACGGTGTGGATGTGCTGCCAGAGCGGCGCCGTGATGCGCGCATCGAACTCTTCGAGGGCGTCGTCATCCTGCGTGTTGGCGCTAGCGTGGGCCACGCGCACATCCTCGGAGGCGGCGAACAGCGCATCCGCCGCGCGCTCGAGAACATGCGACCATTCGGCGAGCGTAGCTTCCCACGGCTCCGCCGCATCTGCCGCACGCTGGGTGTCCGTTGGTGCCGGCGGGGCAGCGTGCGCGAGGTCCATCGCCAGGCGAAGCTCCGTCAGCGTTGCATTCACGCCACCGGGGGCGTGCAGCAGGGCGTCGAGCTCACGCGGTTCGCACAGCGCCATGGCGAAGCGCGCCGCGACGCGCCGTGTGAATGCCGCCCGCGCCGTGGCGTCATGCTCGACATCCTCTCCGCGCGCGAACTCACGGATGAGTGGATGCAGGCGGTAGATGTCGTCCTTCCATTCCTCCAGCATGGACTCATCGACAAGGCGATTGAGTCCGAGCAGCAACGGAGATGCGAGGCCCGCATGCGCCGGGATAGCAGCAGCAGGCTCACTGGCGCGAGCGAGTGTTGCATAAGTGAGCTCCGTCGCCTCTGGAAAGCACGCAGCGATCCGCAGCGCATCTTGCGCTGCGTGCCCAGCGTCGATCGCGTCGGTCGCGTCGGCTCGCGTGTGCTGCTGCGTCACTAGTCGATTCCAGATTGCCCACATCGTCGCCCGAACGCCTGGCCCGCCGCCTTCACCATCATCCTCATCCAGGTCTTGCCGCGTTTTATCAAGACTGTACATAGCCCCTCGCTTTTCGATTAGATCGAGGAATGAGGATAAAGTTACCGCCTGCCGGCTATGCGCCAGGTGCCTGGCGGCCAGGTCTAGCGCCAGCGGCAGATTGCCCAGCCGCTCGCAGATGTTCTCCGCCACCAGCTTCTCCCTGCGCTCAGCGGCCCCCTTGAGTTTAGGGAGATCCCGCCGCAGTACCGTGATCGCCTCGCTGGCTTCCAACCGTTTGAGGGTGAGCTGGTCGTACAGGTTGCTGACGTGAGGGCGGGTGGTGATGAGCACACGGCAACGCAGTTGGTC
>JAICKD010000581.1 GCA_025928125.1 Ktedonobacterales bacterium | reverse complement strand
GTCATTCCGGGGCGCAGCATGAACTCCACGCCAGCGCTCGCCACGGGCGCATCGGCGCGCTCGTATTCTGTCAGGTCAGCCACAGACTCACTCGCTTTCATGCGCTGGCGTCTCAGCGTCAGCCGCCAGCGTCAGCAAATACTCCTCGATCACCTGGCCGCGCGCGTTGGCGTACCCCTTGTCCTCGCCTGTGATGACGAATCCGCACTTTTGCAGCACCCGCAGCGAGGCGGCATTGTCTTTGGCAGCACGGGCATAGATCGGGCGCGTCGTCTGGTATTCGAGAAACGCCGTCAGCGCCCTGGTGGCGATACCCCTCCCCCAGAACTCCCGGCCCAACCAGTACGTAACCTCTAGCTGGCCGAAGTCCTCGAAGCTCGCGACACTACCCGCCACCTGCCCATCGTAGACAACCGTCCGGTTGGTGATCGTCTCGTCGGCGCGAATCTTGGCCCAGTGGGCCATGAAGGCGTCTCTATCGCTCGGGTCCCTCGATGTAAAGGCAGCCATATAGTTGGCGTCGGGATCAAGCTGCTGCCCGAAGAAGATCGGCAGATCGTCGTCGGTCACGTCGCGCAACACGATATCGTCAGCCATAGCGACTCCTCCATACAGACCCACTACAAACCCACTCACGCGGGCGCTTTCCACACATGAACGACGCCATCCAGGCTGGCCGAGGCGATCTTACTGCCATCAGGCGACCACGCCACCGCATGCAGCAGCCCGGCTGGCTGCCCCTTGATTTTCTCCGATGAGACATGCCCGCGATAGGTAAAGACAATGGTTCCGTTGGTGGCGTCCCAGACCTGCGCCAGCTGGTCCGCGCCTCCGGTGGCGATGCGCCCGCCTCGCGGCGACCAGCTCGCCGTCTCGACCGGCCCTTTGTGTCCGGTAAAGTTGACGATGGTGTTCGCCTGAATGGTATCCCATACCTGGGCCGTGCCGTCGCTGCTGGCCGAGACGACCTGCGTGCTATCGGGCGACCACGCCATACTGTTCACCGCCTGCGAGTGATCGCGATAGACGACGGCGTCACCTCCGGTCACGGCGTTGAAGACGCGCGCCGTATAGTCACCGCTGCCGCTGGCGATGCGCGTGCCATCGGGGGACCAGCGGACCGTGAAGACGAAGCTGAGATAGCGGGAATAGGTAAAGAGCGTCGAGGCAGTCGTGGGATCCCAGATGGCCGTCGTGTGGTCGGCGCTACCGCTGGCGATCTTCGCGCTATCGGGCGACCAGCTGACGGCGTTGACGTCGTTGGTGTGGCCAGTATAGGTCTGAATCATTTTGCCGGTCGTCGCGTCCCAGACCTGGGCGGTGTTATCGGCGCTGCCAGTCACGAGGCGCGCGCCATCGGGCGACCAGCCGACGTCCCATACCTCTTTGGTATGGCCCTTGTAGGTGAGCAGCGCCTCGCCCGTCGCCGCGTTCCAGATCATGACGGTTTGATCGCTGCTGGCCGAGGCGATTTTCGTGCCGTCAGGCGACCAGGCAAGACCATTGACCGAGGCGCTATGGCCTTTATAGACGAGGAGCGGCGAGCCTGACGAGGGCGCCTTCGTCGCGGCGGGCGAGAAACCGGGGACCGCGCAGCCCGCGACGCCCAGCGCCAGCGCGCCAGCGGCCAGCCCGCGAAGCATATCTCGCCGTGAGATGCGCGCCGCCGTTTTCGTCTCGCCCACCGCACCGTTACCATCTATACCATCTATACCATCCATCTCATCCATCGCGCGCCCTGTCCGCATGATCCTTCCTCGTCCGCTTTCCTGGCATTGCTCGCTGTGCTATTCCTCACTCATACGTTCTACATTCTCACGGCGTTGGTGGCGTATCGGTCGGAGTGGGAGTAATGGTTGCCGTGGCGGTCGGCCTTGGCGCAGACGGCGCCGTTGGTTTGGGGGTCGCGGTCGGGAACGGCGTATTCAGCGGCCCGATGATGACATGCGTTGAGGCAAGCGTCGCGGGTGGGTGGGTCGGCGTCGCCACACCAGACTGCGCGGCGTTCGCCAGCAGCGCGCCGCCTATGCCCACGATTCCCAGCAACAGCTGGCCCGCGTCAATCAGCTCGATGAGCTGATACGCGCCGACGCGACTACCCGTGAGCGTGCCTTCGCCCTCTGCCATACCATTCCCCGCCCTGCTCTCCGCCAGCATACCCGCTCTGAACCGCGCGGTCTTGTGTGCTGGCCGAGTCATTGTAGAGGTCTGGCTGGCAATATGTCAATCCGGCGGGTACCTTACTGTTGCGGGTGTTAGCGCTGGTTGAGCAGATCGAGGATTGGCAGAAAGCGCTCGAAACCAACCATCCCCTCCGGCTCGATGACCAGCGTCAGGTGTTGCGCGCCGACCTCGACGAAGCCGCGCAGGCGGTCCGCGATCTCCTGGTTTGTGCCGGTAAGCTGGTAGGGCTTGCCCTCTGCGGGATGGCCATCCGGCCCCAGCTTCAGGATCGCGCCCGCCGTCAGTTCCAGCGTGGCGGGGTCGCGCCCCTCTTCTTCACACGCCTGGCGCATCCCCGCCAACCGCTCGGCCACCACCTCTGGCTTCGTGTGCCAGGCGGTATTCCAGGCGTCGGCATAGCGCGCCACCAGTCGCAGCATTCGCGGGCGGCGCGCGCCAATCAGGATCGGCGGCCCTTTGGGCGAGGGGCCGCGCGGACGCAGCACCGCATCGCTGGCGCTATAGTATTCGCCCGCGAAGTCCACCTTGCCCTCACGCAGCAGCGGCACGATGATCCGCAAGGCCTCCTCGAAGCGACTCGCCAGGTGATCGAAGGGGTAGCCAAAGGCGGTATATTCCGGCTCGTGCCAGCCCGCGCCCAGCCCCATGATGAAGCGGCCGTTGCTGATCTCATCGATGCTGTCGGCCATTTTGGCGGTCAGCGCCGGATTGCGGAAGGAGGTCGCGGCGACCATCGGGCCACGCTGATTGCGTGTGGTGACGGCGGCTTGGGCGCTTAGGAACGTGAGCGACTCCCACTGGCCGACTTCTCCCTCTACGGGATCACGAGCGATGAAGTGGTCCG
>JAICKD010000374.1 GCA_025928125.1 Ktedonobacterales bacterium | reverse complement strand
GACATAGCCCATCGCCTGACGCAGCCCGCCGACCAGCTGGAAGATGACGTTCGAGAGCGCGCCTTTGTACGGCACGCGCGCCTCGATGCCCTCGGCGATCAGGCGCGACTCATCGCTGACGCCCGCCTGGAAGTAGCGGTCTTTGCTGTAGCTGCGGCGTTTCATCGCGCCAATCGACCCCATGCCGCGATAGTCTTTGTAGCGCTCGCCCTGCGAGATAATCAGCTCACCGGGGCTTTCCTCGACGCCCGCCAGCAGGCTGCCCATCATCACCGAGTCGGCGCCCGCCGCGATGGCCTTGGCGATATCGCCGGAGTACTGGATGCCGCCGTCGCCGATGATCGGGACACCGCTCTTCGCGGCGGCCTGGGCGCAATCGAAAATCGCGGTAATTTGCGGAACGCCAACGCCAGCCACCACGCGCGTTGTACATATAGCGCCCGGTCCCACGCCGGATTTTACGGCATTTACACCCGCTTCGATCAATGCTGTGGTCGCCTCGCTTGTGGCCACGTTGCCCGCCACGAACTGCACCCTGGCGCCGAAGCTCCGCACCAGCTTCGCGACGCCGTCGATCACCATCCGCGAATGGCCGTGCGACGTATCCACCACCAGCACATCCACATCTTCGGTGATCAGCGCCTCGGCCCGCTCCAGCGTATCGCCGCCGGCGCCGAGCGCCGCGCCGACGCGCAGGCGGCCCTGGCTGTCCTTGGCGGCGTTGGGATACTGGATCTTCTTCTGGATATCCTTGACGGTAATCAGCCCCTTGAGCAGCCCATGCTCATCCACCACCGGGAGCTTCTCGACCTTGTGGCGGTGCAGAATCTCGTTGGCCTCGGCTAGCGTGGTGCCAACTGGCGCGGTGATGAGGCGCTCGTGCGTCATCAGTTCGCGGATCGGGCGGTCAACCTCCTGCGCGAAGCGGATGTCGCGGTTGGTGAGGATGCCGACGAGGCGGCCATCTTCGTCGGTGATGGGGATGCCGGAGATGTGATACTTCTTCATCACATCGAGCGCGCTTTTCAGCGAGTCATCCGGGCCGAGCGTAATCGGGTCGGTAATCATGCCCGACTCTGAGCGCTTGACCTTATCGACCTCGCCCGCCTGATCCTCGATGGAGAGGTTGCGGTGAATGATGCCGATGCCACCCTCGCGGGCGAGCGCAATCGCCAGCCGCGCCTCGGTGACGGTATCCATCGCGGCGGAGGCGATGGGGATGTTCAGCGTGATATCGGTGGTGAATCTGGTGGCAGTGCGCACATCGCCGGGCAGCACATACGATTCCGCGGGCAGCAGCAATACATCGTCGAAGGTGAGGCCTTCCTTGCCGAACTTCCAATCCCAGTCGTGCTCAGCCGTCATGATCGCGCATACCCCCTTGCCGTTCCCGGCGCTCTCGCGGCATGCCCGACACGCGCTCAGGATACAAAAAGCGCCCAGCGCGACGCGGTACGTCGTTCACTGGGCCTGCCGCATGTGTCCCGCATGTCCCGCATATGTTGGGCGCCTGCCGCTCTCCTCAAACTCGTGTGTATTTGAGGTATCTTATCACGCGCGGCGAATCAGCGTCAACGCGCCAGCGAGCATCCGGCCTCTACCTCAATTCTGTTAGATAGTGTATGATACGAGCCACGTCCCAGCGCGTCATCCTGACACCCGGCGATATCCTAAAACGACATCGTTCAAGAGTAAAGCGAGCGCCATCATGGATTCTCCCGCGTCCGATCCTGCCCCCAGTCCAGCGTCCAGTCTCGTCCCCGAAAAGACCGTGAATGCCTTTCTCGACGACCTGCGCGCCCTGGTCAACATCAACTCCGGCACCTATACGCCCGACGGGGTCGCGCAGGTGGCGACCTACATGCGTGCGCTCTTCGAGGCGACCGGCTGCGAGGTGGAGATAATTCCCGGCGAGCGGATGGGGCCGCAACTCATCGCCCGCCGCACTGGAACTGGCCAGGGGCATGTCCTCATCATCGGCCACATGGATACCGTTTTCCCCGATGGCGAGGCGGATCGGCGCCCGTTCGATATCCACGACGGTTGCGCCTATGGGCCGGGCGTCTTCGATATGAAGAGCGGCCTGCTGGTGGCGGCGTACGCCATCTGCGGGCTGGTCGAGCGGGACGAGGCGCCGTGGGAGACGCTGACGATGATCTGCAATCCCGACGAGGAGATTGGCTCGCCCGAAAGCCACGCGCTGATCGAGGCCGAGGCGCAGAGGGCCGATGTCGCGCTGGTGCTAGAGCCGACCTCAGACGTGGCCCGCGTGACCGTCGCGCGCAAGGGGGCCGCCACCTATACGCTCGAAATCCACGGTGTCGCGGCGCACGCGGGGGTCGAGCCGCAGCGCGGGCGGAGCGCGATCCTGGAGATGGCGCACCGCATCGTGGCGCTCCACGCGCTCAACGGGACGATACCCGGCGTGACGGTGAATGTGGGCGTGGTGCAGGGCGGTGAGCGTCCCAATGTCGTCGCCGAGGCGGCCTATGCCGAGATCGACGTGCGCGCCGCCGATGAGGAGGGCGTCCAGGCCATCGAGGCAGCGCTGGCGAAGGTGGTGGCCGATACCAACGTACCCGACACCACCGCCGCGCTAGAGGGCTTTTTCGCGCATCGTCCGTTCACGCAGAGTCCACGGAGCGCACGGCTGTTCGCGCTGGCATCCGAGGCTGCCGCCGAGTTGGGCATCACGCTGCGGGGCGAGCCGACGGGCGGCGCATCTGACGGCAATACCACCGCCGGGTTGGGCATTCCCACGCTGGACGGGCTGGGGCTGGTCGGCGGCCTGGCGCACAACCCCGGCGAATACGTCGAGATCGCCTCGATTGCGCCGCGCATCGCCCTGCTGATGGGCATCCTGCGGCGGCTCAACGGCGCGGACTTGTCGGCGTGAACCGATACGACGGGGTAATGCGAAGCGTTCTGTCTGCCCGATATGTCATCCGCTTATGAGGCATGCAACGAGCCACTGAGTGCCTGCCGGAGTGCGGGGGACACAGGGAGGACATCAGATGCACAATCCGCGTGATGAGATAAGAGGTGACCTTTTGGACGGGCGGCCAACGCTGTCCGCGAAGGCAGATGCGCTCGTCCTGAAGGTGGCGCGTTTGATGTCAGGTGAGAAGGCCCGTGCGCTCTGGGAGCGCCTCGATAGTATGGCGGATCACTCTCCCGCCTGGTCGCAGTGGATGACTCCACCCTACCGTTATCTAGCGGGCTTCGATCCTGAGGTTGTCGGCGATATCGAGACGTATCTTGAGGATCGGTATCAGCACGCGCGCGAGCAGGCCCGCGCTCGTGGCTGGGAGGTGGAGGAGTAGCATTGCGCGGCATAACCTAGTGCCGCCTGTATCTGTTCGGTAGTCAGGCCGTACTCGCCGCGTCTTCGTTCGTGTTCTGCGCTCAGTGACAGACATCATACCATCAGGCGGAGGGCAACCCGTTGTGGGCCACTCTCCGTCTGTTCCGTCTGGACTTCCCTCTCCTCGTAGGAGAGGGGCCGGGGTGAGGTCTACACGTAGCGGGCGTTGCGCGGGCCGACGAAGATCGTGTTGGGGTTGAAGTACGCCAGGATCATCAGCAGAATCCACAGCGCGAACATCACAAAGCCCACGACGCTGGCGATCAGCCCGAAGACGAAGCCGATGACTATGATGTTGCTCAGCCACCCGGCAAACAGGCCAATGAGGGCCAGCCCACCGAAGATTATCACCGACTGCATCGCATGGCGGCGGACCGTCTGGTTGCGATGCTCCACGAACAGCAGAATCAGCCCCGATACCCAGATGAACGCATACGCGAGCACCCGCTCCCAGCGCTCGTCAATGCCCAGCGTGGTCGGACTGGAATAATTCTGGTTGTACATCGTTCTGCCACTCCCTAGAGGTACTTGCTGAGGAGATTGTGCTCGTCACTGCCGCCGGTGGTTCATCGCTCCGGCTCTCCCTCAGTGATTCTCCCTTCAAGTGCTACGTGCCGGATTGCACGAGGTTGCATCCTCAACTATACCCGCTTCATCACTGATTGTGCGACCCGTTCTGGATAGGGTGGATGTGCTATCATATCGAAGGCGAAACGAGCAAGGCGTTTCGGCAACCAGCGCGTGTCTTTCGCGGTCATTAAGCATACATAAGCGGCAGTGGCGACAGATCATTCCTACAGCCCCCTCTCCTCGCAGGGGGCTGGTGCGCGAGGCGGTAGCCTCGGAGCGTGCGTCAAGCACGCGCAGCGCCAGCAGCCCGAAGGGCGGGGGTTGGGGGAGGGGTCGCCGGGGCCAGATACTGAGAAGAAGGTGTCCTATGGCGGGCGTGGTCAGGCGAGAAATGCTCTCAGAGCGCGTGCGTTCCATCAAACCGTCTGGCATTCGTAAGTTCTTCGATATCGCCGCGACGATGGGCGACGTGATCTCGCTCGGCGTGGGCGAACCCGACT
>JAICKD010000463.1 GCA_025928125.1 Ktedonobacterales bacterium | reverse complement strand
CGCTGCTGCTCAGTCCGTTGACATTAGCAAAGACAATGACCGCGGGCAGACCCCGCTGGTTGGGGAAGTGCTGCTGAATCAACTGCTGCGCCCGCACCGATTCCTGATTGCCGATGGCGGAGGTGGCGTTGTTGTCATAGAGACTCGCGAGCTTGGGCGCGGCAGCCGTCAGGACTCCGGCGGCCACCAGCCAGAGCGCCAGCGCAACCCAGCGGCCAACGTTGCCTGTCGTACGGTCAGTCAGCCAGATAATGGGGTTCCGTGTGCGCATCGAGTGTCTCCTAATCGGTAGGCGGTCGCCATGACAAATATATACCGATTAGTATAATATAGCACTGATGGCGGCGAGGGCAAGGGTATCAGTAGGACAAACGAGGTTCCACGTGATACTCGCTGGGCGCACGCTCATGTCGTGACCACAATCCCGGGGGGAATGGTGTCGGCGTATCAATGCGTATGGCTTCTGTTGCATTCGCGACGTGACGAGCGGCGCCTATGCGTTACGTTGGTCGCGCCAGCGCACTAGCCACTCCATGTCGTAGAACTTCTCGGGGGCAACTGATCCAGCCATGATGAAATGGGTGGCTCCAGCCGTGACATAAGCATCCAGGTCTTTCTCTGACGCGCCCGACCCCACCTCAACCGCATGCTCGATCTCGTCGGGATCGCGCCCAACCCGCTCGCACCACTCCCGCAAGACCTGTGACTTGCGCGCGTGCGTCTCCGCGTCGCCAAAGCTATGCCAGATGTCGGCGTATTGTGCGACGAGACGCAGCGTTTTCCGCTCGCCACCGCCGCCTATCAATATCGGAATTGGGTTGCGCACCGGAGGCGGCGCGTCAACCGTCCAGCGCTCTTTGATGATGCGTAGCCCCTGCTCCAGCGCGTCCAGCCGCGTGCCTGCCGTACCAAAGTCGTAGCCATATTCGCGATAGTCACGCTGATTCCAGCCCGCACCAATGCCCAGAATCAGCCGTCCGCCGCTGAGGTGGTCAACCGTCTTCGCCATATTCGAGAGTAGCGCCGGATTGCGGTAGCTATTGCAGGTGACCAGGCAGCCGATCTCAGCGCGCTTCGTCACCATCGCCATCGCCGTGAGCAGCGTCCAGCCCTCGAAATGTGGCCCATCCTTGTCGCCATAGAGCGGGAAGAAGTGGTCCCAATCCCACAGGGTATCCAGCCCAATTTCCTCGGCCCGCCGCACGCCCGCAAGCAATGCCTCGACCGTCGTATGCTGGGGATGAAACTGCATCCCAACGCGAATCTTGCGTGTCACCAGCGATATCTCCCTCAGTGTGCTGTAAGCCCGCTATCAACCCCTGCCAAAGATAGTACGCGCCGGGGATGCTCGTCTGCCACGAGTCGCTACTGCTGGGGCTGCACGTCAGACGTGGGCTGGCCCGCAAACGCGCGCTTGTAGTAGTCGCGGTTGACCCGCAACATCCGCTCGCTCAGCGCTGGATCATCCACCGCGCGCGCCAGCAGCATCGTCCCCGCCAGCCCGGCCAGCAGCACCATCGCCTCATCGGACGCCTCGAATGTCTCGCCCCCCTCGCCAGCATCAGCATCTGGCAGCAACGACGCCAGCGCGTCGCGATAGTCGTTATAGGCCTGAGTGAATGCGGCGCGCACCTCACTGGATGAACGCGCCACCTCACCGGAAAGCGTGGGCATCACACAGCCCGCCTCAGGATGGTCGCGATGCTCGGCGCTGAGGTAGAGGTCAATATACGCGGCTAATCGCCTCTCCGCTGGCTCTCGCTGTATCTTGCGGATGATGCGCTCGCGTGACTGCGCCAGCCCCGTGCCGCACGCCTCCGCCACCAGCGCGTCTTTGCTGGCGAAGTGCGCGTAAAAGCCGCCATGGGTCAGGCCAGCCTCGCCCATTACATCCGCGACCCCCACGCCAGCGATTCCCCCGGCGCGAAACCGGCGCGTGGCCGCCGCGACGATGCGATCATGTGTCTGTTGTTTCGCCTGCTTCGTCCGTCGCATAGCTCACCCCTGTCGCATCTCTTCAAAATGTTCCCTGGCTACCTTGACCTAATCACATGATACCTGTCATATATATGATAGCCGTCATGTAAATGGCATGCAAGACCATGCGCCCGCAGTGGTCGACTAGACGCAGGAGAATCCCCCGATGGAGATTGAGGATATTGAAGAACAGGCGCGCACGGCGCTTGAGATGTTTATGACCCCGCGACGGCTGGCGCCGCGTGACTGGGAGGCCGCTCTGCTCCGTCGGGGAACGCCGCTCACCTTCGCCAATGGACTCGTCGCCAGATCGTACGGCGCGGGGCCGCGCGTGCTGCTCGTTCACGGCTGGGAGGGCCGTGGCATGAACCTGGGCATGTTCATCGCGCCGCTCACCGCCGCTGGCTACCAGGTGGTCGCGCTGGATGGCCCCGCACATGGCGAATCGCCTGGGGAGCAGACGAATCCAGTGGACTTCGCGCAGGGACTCCTTGGCGTCGGGCAGGAGCTTGGCCCGCTGGTGGGCGTGATCGCGCACTCGATGGGCGCGGCAAGCACGGCGATTGCGCTCCGGCAGGGGCTGGCGGCCGAGCGCGTTGCCCTGATCGCGGGGCCATCGTCGCTCGCGGGCGTGCTGCGGCGGTTCGCGCAGGTAGCGCGGCTCCCGGAGCCAGTGGCCGAGCGCTTCTATCAGTTGGTGGCGGAGCGTGTCGGCGAGCCTGCTGAGGCACTCGATATCGCCCATGTCGGCGCGACGCTCGCTACGCCCGCGCTCATCATCCACGACCTCGCCGACGCCGATGTGCCATTCGCCGACGCGCAGGCTATCGCCGCCAGCTGGCCCGACGCACGGCTCTACATCACCGAGGGGCTGGGACACCGCCGCATCCTGCGCGACCGCGACGTGATCGCCATGGCCACGAGCTTCATCACCGCCGATGTCCCATCCGCCGCCCTGCTTGGCAGTATCGCGTAAGGCTACAGCAGCGTCATGCTAGTCTTGGGAATCAGTACTGGCCAAAGAGTACGTATCTGCCGATAAGTACTAAGATAATGCCGGTTATCAGCGCTGCCCAGAAGATGCGCCATAGCACATCGCTGTCTGCCTTTCGGAAACCTGTCATGGCAGTAAGTAAAAGCGAACCGATTGCTATGGCAGCAACAATAAGAAGGAAGTAGCCCAATACTGAGAAGACTCCAGCCATAGTGTCCTACTCCCCATGATCTCTCGTTGCCTGTTATCCTGAAAGTAAGCGCATACTATCAAGATAATAGCTACCTGTCAACAAGATGGGACGCATAAGTGATACTGGTTTCGCCTGGGATGTTGTCACTGACACTGGAGCCACCGCCCCCTCCCCTAACCCCTCCCCCTTGCAGGGAGAGGGGGACCAGACCCAGAGGGCGCGTTGCTGGCATTCTGGCTCCCCTCCCCGCGCCGGGGAGGGGCTGGGGGAGAGGGTCTGCGCCAACAACCTCACCACAATTGGTATGAGCGGAAGATGGTGTACGCGGCATTCGGTCGCATGTCACCATCTCATGCCACCATCTAAGGAATAGAGCGCTTTGATGGCACACCTCTATGGCAGATTAATGTATCCGTAAATGTATGGCGGTAGAGCGTGCTACGCTCAAACGTCCGCTACTCGGTGAGGATGGGCCGGGTGAGGATGGCGAGGTTGGCGCTCCAGGGGCCGACCGCCTCGGAATACTGGTGCGCCATCACCTCGACGACCTGGCCGACATGGTTGAGGTCGT
>JAICKD010000279.1 GCA_025928125.1 Ktedonobacterales bacterium | reverse complement strand
TTACCGGGGATACCACACGGCGGTGCGCGGGCGGGTAAAAACCCGCCACTCTTGCCAGCCGCCCAGAATTGCGCCAGCGCGGGCACACCAGACCTCGCTCGAAATGATGACTCTGCGAATCTGCTGAGATGCTAAGCGCGACAGAGAGGGCTGTTTCTGCAACCCGCGCAGGCGGGTTTTGTGGCGGAGCGCAGCGAGGCCATTCAGGCGCGGTTTTAACCGCCAGCGCTGCCAGATCGAGGCGCCCAAATTCTCCCAATCCACCCTGCAATCCACCTTCCGATGGACGCGCCGACCAAAAGAATGGGGCATTCTATGGGCAGGCGCCGACGTTCGGCGAGACAATGACACGATCCGGCAAGGCGCAATCAAACAACCAACACCTAGGAGGATATGCGCGTGGATACTCTCTCTCAACTTCACACCTCCGCCGAGGCAACCAACAGCGGATCGCCGCACGCCACAGCACTCATCAAGACAAAGGGGCTGGTTCGCACCTTCAAGTCGCGCAAGGGTACCGTCGAGGCGGTGCGCGGCGTTGACCTGGAGGTGCGTGAGGGCGAAATCTTCGGCTTTCTCGGCCCCAACGGCGCGGGCAAGACGACGACGATGCGTATTCTGACGACGCTGATGCCCGCCAGCGGCGGCACGGCGACCGTCTGTGGGCTGGACCTGCGGCGCGATCCCGCCAAGGTCCGGCGGCAGATTGGCTACGTCAGTCAGGTTGGCGGCGCCGAGCCGATGGAGACTGGCCGCGAGAATCTGCTCCTGCAGGGGCGCGTCTATGGTATGAGCGCCAAAGAGGCCCAGCAGCGCGCGGCGGAGCTGGTGACCCGGCTCGACATGGATGACTTCGCCGACCGGCTGGTCAAGACGTATTCCGGCGGCCAGAAGCGGCGGCTCGATGTGGCGCTGGGCATCATGCACCATCCGCGCCTGCTCTTCCTCGACGAACCGACCACCGGACTCGACCCGCAGAGCCGCGCCCGCATCTGGGACGAGGTGCGCGCGCTGCACGATCAGGGGATGACTATCTTCCTGACGACCCACTACATGGACGAGGCCGACGGACTCTGCAACCGCCTTGCCATCATCGATCACGGCCAGATCGTCAGCCAGGGTAGCCCGGAGACGCTCAAGCAGGAGATCGCGGGCGATATCATCTCGCTTGGCCTGGATATGCAGAGCAACGCCGTGGAACAGGTGACCAGCTTGATGCGCGAGCGGCCATTCGTGCGCGAGATTCAACCGACGGCGGACGGCGCGCAGCTCTACGTCTCGCAGGGTGAGACGGTATTGCCAGAGGTGCTGCGCACGCTCGACGCCCAGCACATCGCGATTCGCTCGGTCATGTTGGCGCGGCCAACGCTGGACGACGTCTTCCTGCGGCGCACCGGGCGCTCGCTGCGTGAGTCAAACGGAAATAGCTAACTTCACCACACACGATAGATACGAAACGGAGAAAATCCATGGGCAAGATCCTGCGCGATAGCTGGCTGATGTTCAAGTCACAGTTCAACGTCTCCAAGCGCAACCCGGTCTGGGTGTTCATCGGCCTGTTTCAGCCGATCTGCTACATGCTCCTCTTTGCGCCGCTGCTCAAGAGTCTGGTCGGCGTTCCCGGCTTCCCACCGGGCGGCGCGTACAATATCTTTACGCCGGGGCTGATGGTGATGATGGCGATCTTCGGCGCTGGATTCGCCGGGTTCAATATCATCAGTCGGCTGCGCTCGGGATTCATCGAACGCATGCGCGTCACACCCGTCAGCCGGATCGCGATGATATTCGGTTCGCTGGCGGTGGATGGGTTGCTGTTCATGATCCAGATCGCGTTGCTGCTGGTGGTTGGGCTGATCCTTGGTTTCCGACCGAGTGTGGGTGGCATGGCGCTGCTGGCTGTGCTGCTGTTCATCACCGGCATGACGATGGCGTGCTTCTCGTATGCGCTGGCGCTGCTGGTGAAGGATGAAGGTGGGTTGGCGGCCTCGGTGAACCTGCTGGTGCTGCCGCTGATGCTGCTCTCCGGCATTATGCTGCCGCTGACGCTGGCGCCGGAGCTTCTGCGGAATATTGCGAAGTTCAACCCGTTTACCTACGCGGTGGATGCGTCGCGGGCGCTGGTTGCCGGGGATTTTGGCGCCGACTCGGTCGTCAAGGCGTTCATTATCATCGGCGTTCTAGCCATCCTGACTATCTACTGGGCCACCCGCTCGATACGTCAGGCGGCGATGTAGCGCCAGCGACGGGGCAACAACGTAGTCCCCCGCCACCGGACTACTGGAAATAAAGAGCCAGCATGTACGTCACCCGCGCTGTCCAGTAGCGCGCGATGTACATGCTGGTTCACATGTCACGAAGAGTACTCTCTCTGCCATAAATGGCCGGAGTAATACTGGTTTGGCCTGGGACGTTGTCTCTCGGGCCACCGCCCCCTCCCCTAACCCCTCCCCCTTGCAGGGAGAGGGGAACCAGAGCCAGCGCATGCTGGACGCACGCGCTCCAATGGGAGAGGCTGGAGAGGGGATCGTGGTCTGTGCCAACAACCTCACCACAAGCGGTATAAGGGAAACGGGCCATGAATGTCTGGGACTGTTGCGATACGTATTAGTTGCCGCCGGGGACGCGGTCCTCTTCGTTGGTGATGCCTGCCATGATCGGGATGACCTCGGCACTTGGGTCGACGATCAGCGCGTTCTCCACATCTTTGATGCCCGGCACGCTCCGCGCCACCGCATACGCCGCCGTGCGAGCGTCGCCAGAGCGCACGCGCCCACGCAGATGGATGTGGCCCAGGGCAGGATAGACGCCGATAGGCTCGCGGGCCGTGCGCGGATCCTTTGCCAGTGCCATCGAAACCGCCGCCGCGAGGTCGGTATCGGCGATCAACTCGTTATGCGTCTCACCCAGCCCGCGAATGTCCGTCAGTTGGTCTACCACCAGCCGCTTATTGAGATCGCTGGAGACGTGGCCCTGCAGCCAGAGTACGCCATCGATGACGTGGATGCCGATGCCCGGTAAATCAACGCGCAAGCGCGAATAGTCGTAGATGGCTGAGCGAATCTCCTCGTGCAGCTCCTCATCCGGGCGATACGGCGTGAGCATCGGCACGGTTGAATCGGCGGCTGATCCGATGATGATGCGCTTGCCCTCGATGGCGCTTATATTCTGGGCGGAGACAACCGACTCCGACCGCAGGCCATGCTCCACCACCAGATGGCGCAGCATCTGTGTCTCGCGGTTGACCGTCACCTGCGCCAGCTTGCCAACCGACTTGTTTGCCACTACCACCTGCGTGCTCGAGGTCAGCAGCATGACCGACGTCACCGTGCTAAAGTCCCGCTTCAGGTCCTCGCGCGTCTTATGCAGCTTGACATTCTCCGGCGTGGCATGGCGGATGACGGCGATGGGCAGCGTATAGAGCTCGCGGCCAAAGAGGCCATACCGGACACGCATGCCAGTGATCGCGTGCGTCTGCGGGTCGACGATGAGCGAATCGAGCGAACCCTCGTCACCATCATCAGTGAGCACAGGCGCGCCGAAACGATACTTGCTGACCTCGGCAAATTCAGTGGCGGAAGTGGATGGTTGCATACGTCCTCGATGTCCTTTGGCGCAGCGGTGGCACGGCTGTTGCGTATGATGGGAGCGCGCCAGGCGCAATACCGCCAGATTACCGTTCTTTTAGCAGAGTGTAGCATGGCGGCGTGGCCCAGGCAAGCATCAGGGCTATCTCGGGCCACGGCCATGGCTCCCTACTGGCGCTTCACAGTTCGCGCATCAACATCACGTTGCGAAAAAAACGTGTCATTCATGCCCGCGCGGACGTTGTATAACGTATACGAAGGTTCCCCAACCCTGATCGACCGACTCGCCATTTCATCGGAATGGACCGTACCATGCCGCACAAAGCCTCAGCAAAACTGGCGACAGCCTCTGATGATCCCGAGCATGTCGCCATCACCGACCCCGGCCTGAATGGGAACGGGAACGGACACGCGCACAAAGGGAAAGACCGCCAGTTCGCCCGCCCCGAGCTCTACATCAACCGTGAAGTGGCGACGGTGGCGTTCATTCGCCGCGTGCTGGAAGAAGCCGAGTCGCCCCGGCACGCCCTGCTGGACCGTATCCGCTTTCTCTCGTTTGTCGGCAGCCAGGTGGACGAGTTCCTGATGGTGCGCGTGGCGGGGCTGTACGATCTCGTGGCGGCGCAGGTGAAGGAGACCGGCCCCGATGGCCTGCTGCCTGGACAGCAGATCGAGGCGCTGCGCCCGCTGCTGCTGGACCTGATTCAGGAGCAGCGCCGCTACTTCCAGAACGAGCTACAGCCGCGCCTCGACGAGGCCGGTATTCATCTGCTCAACTATGCGGACCTCACGCGCACGCAACGCGAGGCCGCCGATCTCTATTTCCGCTCCGATATCATGCCCGTGCTGACGCCGCTCGGTGTTGATCCAGCGCACCCGTTCCCGCACATCTCTAGCCGCAGCCTGAACCTCGCCGTCACTCTGCGCGATCCGGTGGAGGCGGCGCTCTTCGCGCGCATCAAGCTGCCCGCGACGATCCGGCGATTCGTGCCTGTGCCGCCGAAGAACCGCAGCCGCAATCACGCGGAGACCCAGCCGCATTCGAGCAGTTTCGTCTGGCTGGAGCAGCTGGTTGCCGCGCATCTTGATCTGCTCTTCCCCGGCATGGAGGTGACGGGCGCGTATCCCTTCCGTGTCTTGCGCGACGCCGATATCGAGATTCAGAGCGATGAGGCGGGCGATCTGCTCGAAAGTATCGAGAAGGGGCTGCGCCAGCGTCGGTTTGGCTCGGTGGTCAACCTGACCATCCAGACGGGAACGCCGAAGCGGGTGCGCGAGTTGCTGCGGGCCAATCTGGAGATGCAGCCGGAAGATGTCTGGGAGGTGGATGCGCCGCTGGGCGTGAGTGATGTCGCCGAGCTGACCGATCTGGACCGCCCCGACCTGAAGAATCCGCCGCTGATCCCACGCGCGCTGCCAGAGCTACGCCGCGGGCAGGATCCCTTCGCGGCGATTCGTCGCGGCGATCTACTGTTGCACCATCCCTACGACGCCTTCAGCACGGTGACAGACTTCATCCAGGCGGCGGCGTACGATCCACAGGTGCTTGCCATCAAGCAGACGCTCTATCGCGTCGGCCAGAACTCGCAAATTGTCCAGGCGCTGCTGGAGGCCAACAACCTTGGCAAGCAGGTTGCCGTGCTGGTGGAGCTAAAGGCGCGCTTCGACGAAGAGAACAACATCGAGTGGGCGCGGATGCTCGAGCGCGCGGGCGTCCATGTCGTCTACGGTCAGGTGGATTTGAAGACGCACGCGAAGGTGGCGCTGGTCGTGCGCCGGGAAACGAACGGGCTGCGCCGCTACATTCATCTCGGCACGGGCAACTACAATGCCTCGACGGCGCGCGTCTACGAAGACTTTGCGTTGCTCACCTGCCGCAAGGATATC
>JAICKD010000251.1 GCA_025928125.1 Ktedonobacterales bacterium | reverse complement strand
TTGTTGGCCGACTATCCCGTCGCGGCGATCAGCTGGGCGGCGACGCTGCCGGGCAATCCATCGCTGGGCGAGGGCAAGGAGCGGACGGCGCATGCGGTGATGGGCGGCGTGAGCGAGAAGACGACGCTCCCCGACGGCACGCCGGAGCAGGTGGATGCGGAGGTACGGGCGGCGATCAAGGAGACGGAGGGCCGCCGCGTGCTGGTCGCGCCGGGCTGCTCGATTCCCCCGCGCACCCCCGCCGCGAATCTGGAGGCAGCCGCAGCCGCAGTTCGCGCCATGGGGGCGAGGTAGTGGCAACATAGTAGCAGGCGAGTTGCTCGAAGACGAGGCGGGCGTCGTACAATCTGGTAAGGTTGCGACACATGTGTCAAAACGAGTAAGAGTCAAAGGGAGCCATTCAGAGATGGGCCGACGAAAGCATCCTCTTTACACCATTGGGTATTCGGGCCATACGCTAGACAGCTTCGTTGCAACTCTGCAAGCGGAAGGTGTTTCGTTGCTGATCGACGTGCGCATGACTCCGATTAGCCGCAAGAAGGGGTTCTCCAAGACTGCGCTACGGCAGGCGCTCGAAGACTCTGGCATTCGCTATGAGCATATGCGTTCGCTAGGCAGCCCGCGCGACCTGCGGACTAGCCTCTATGAGAATAAGGATTACGACGCCTTCTTCGCCTCCTACAGAGCATATCTGGCGTGCCAGACTCCGAGTGTAAGTGAAGCAGCCAGCTTTGCGACATCTGAACGCACATGTCTCATGTGTGTTGAGCATGAGCCGCATCAATGCCACCGGAGTGTCGTCGCCGATGCGATTGCCGACGCGATGAACGCGAAAGTGGCAGTCCATCATCTATCGCATTGAGTGTGACGCCTAGAATAGCGGCAGTTGCGTTGTCTCTGGCCTGAAATGCCCTTTGAGTACGGGAGGGTAATATAAGCCAATGATCAGCCAACTGTTTGGATGGCTTGCCATATTGCCCACATAAAAGTGCAGGTCGCGTTGCAGCATGAAGTCCCAATACTTTTCGCGGAATTTGACCCGCCAATCTTCCTCATACTTTGTCTGCCACCGCCGAAATGACTCCATGACCTCCCAACTAATAATTGAGAGATTGTGGCCCCTGCACGTCGGGTCGTCGCAGAGGAAATGGTAGGCAAAGCGAAAGGGAATCTTTTCCAGCAGATGTAGTGGACGCTTTTGCGCCTCTGCGTCAAACAGTTCGCGGCGTAACAATTTCTCTAGTTCCGCTGATGACCACTCGGGTTCTTCGGCAGGCTCGATGACAAGATCCAGAATCTGGCGGGGCTTGATGAGGCCAAGCGATGTCTTATCCTGTTTCTGCTGGGCTTTCAGCGCCTCAAGCGATGGATTTACGAGCGGGCGGAGTATGTTCCAGCGGTTTTCCCAGCCCTTGTCGGGAGAGATGGTACTATTGACCGTGATGCTATCAGGTTCGATGTGGTAACTCTCAGGCCGGGGATCACGCGGTGTCTTCCATGCCCGAACAGTAATCCATGCGTAGGTCTTGAATTTCGCGCCTTCCTCCAGATTGCGGAAAGTCACCGGGAACAGCCTGATCCACTTTCCCTCATCCGTGACGCCTGCGACGCATACGGTTTCACGATACGCCTTGCTAGGCTGGGGATAGGCTTTAACAGTCACCAGAACTCGTTTTTCTTCCAGGATTGGCCGATACCTGTTCATGATGGTCCCTTCATGGTGTTTGCCGCGACGACAGCCAGGTCAATTGTAAATCGCTATTGCAACGAGGAATTCACTGCTGTTGGCAGCGTTTGGGCGGAATAGAGGGGTAACAATCTGCTCAAAACCCTTTCGGGTTAATTACTTCTACTCCGAAATCCACATCTCTGTGAGGATATGCCGCTTCCTGATGCAAAAGCGGAAAAGCATGTGACAATAGTTACGTCGCATAGCTGTGCTATAGTGCTGGATATGAACATTCATGAGTCGCGGTCGCTCTGGCAGGGGAAGCTGATACGGCTGCGGGCGATTGAGCCGGGCGACTGGGAGACCTACTTCGCCTGGAACTTCGACGACGAACAAACGCGCCCGCTCTACTTCATCCCTCCGCCGCAGTCGCGCGAGGCGGTGCGGCGCTGGACCGAGCAGGAGTCGACGCGGCCAATCACCGATGACAATATCCGCTTCACGATTGCCCGCATCGAGGATGACGCCGTCGTGGGTGATATGGGCGTGCATGAGGCTGACCCACGCGTCGGCGCGTTCACCTACGGCATCAACGTCAAGCGCGAGGAGCAGCGCAAGGGCTACGCGAGCGAGGCTATCCGGCTCTTGCTGCGCTACTACTTCCAGGAGCGCCGCTACCAGAAAGTGACCATCAAGGTCTACGGCTTCAACGAGGCGTCAATGCGTCTGCACGAAAGTCTGGGGTTCCAGGTCGAGGGTCGCCTGCGCCGCATGGTCTATACCGACGGCGAGTTCCACGACGAAGTGATCTATGGCATGACCGTCGAGGAGTTCCGCGAGAAGCACCTTGCTAATATGTGATGCTATGGCAGGGGGATATCTGGATTGCGTTGCGCCAATTCGTGGTTCGCCTCGATGATAAGCGCGACTACCTCTTTGAGATTCTCGCGCGCCTCGTTGAGGGTAGCGCCCTGTGTGTTTGCGCCGGGCAGTTCTTCGACGTAGCCCACCCACCAGTCGCCGTCCTGCTCGAAGACGGCTGTAAAAGTCGCGGTCATGGCTGATATTCCCCTACCCGGTGCGGTTCGATGTTGTTCTCAGTATACATCAGTTGGACGTAATATCGGTGGAAGCTGTTCGGAAAGTCTTCCAATCTCGGCGCACGGTATTTTCCAGGTCCGTCGGGTAGTCAAAGCCGTAGCGCTCGGCCAGGCGTCGTCCCAGCAGTGAGACGGTCCCCTGGTAGCGCTCAATCGCGTCGCAGATCTCCTCGCGGGTCTGCGTCGGCGCACCGCAGAGCGTCAGTGGCTCCATCCCGTTGACCGACTCGACGGCATGCACCAGTTCGGTGAGACCATGGATGCCGGAGAAGTGATAGGAGCTGGTATCGCAGCCTGTCGCATCGATGTACCACATGCGCATCAGCATGTACCAGTTGGCGTAGCTCGCGGCTGGGAACATCAGATCAAGCCCGCGGTGCAGCACCTTGCGATGCTTGTGGCTATTGACCCAGAAGGCCACGACCAGTTCGCGTACCGCCTCGACAGTCACGGGCGTCTTGATAGGTGCAGGCGCTTGATTGCTGGAGGCGAGACGCTCAGCCAGGTTGGCATCGCGGCATCCGAGTACCAGCACAGGCTCATCGCCAGGCGCGGCTTTGCTACTTTGCACGAGCAGATCGAGGATGTCGCCGTTTTGCAGAATCATATGGTGGATGAACGCGCCGTCCCCAAGTTTCACCAGCTGCCTCGCCAGCGCTGGCCCATCGAGGATGCTCTGAAGATCAGACGTTTCCCATTCGGGAAGGTCTTCGGGCGGGACCGCAACGCGCAGATCGATGTCGCTGTAGGGGTCGCCTGTGCCAGCGGCGAGGCTGCCGCCAAGCCAGATCGCCACAACCTGCTCGTTCTGCCAGAGCCTGGGTGCGAGAATGCGAATGGCCTGCGACTGGGGAAGTGGCGGGAGATCGTCAAGGCAGAGGTCGGCTTGCTCAGACGCAGTTGAGTCACTCATAGTGGCTGTCATCTCTTTCTCATCACATGTGCAGCGAGCGCTCCAGGTAAACAGTCGCACGCCACTCCACTCGATGATGGCTGTACATGGCGCCTTCACAGCATACACCCAGAGTCAGTTTGTCCATATGACACCGTCTATAGTCTATATGAGCGTGGACGTGAGCGCTCTGCGATAACACTGCCTGGACCGAGGAGCACACGCCTGTGTCACGACGAACGATCCTGCTAGCCACGCTGGCGATGGCTCTGCTCATCGCGTTGAGTGCGTGTGAGGCTCCCAAACAGGTGAATTCCCAGCCATCGCCCACCGCTCCTCCCGCGACCGCGACGATTTCGTTGCCTGCCGGTTGGTACAGCGCGCCAACGCCGGGTGGCCGCTTTTTCGCGGATACCTCAGGCTTCAGGGGCCTTGTCACCAGCCCAGCGAATCCCTCGGAGATTGCGGGTTGTGGGCTGCTACCGCTTGGCGGGGACCAAAAATCAACGCCGGAGTTCCTAACAAGCATGGACGCTGGCCGTCACTGGCAGACCCACGCTATTACAGGCGCATCGGCTACAACATTTTGCGTGATTGTGGCAGATACCATCCTTCCCCGGACGTTCGTTCTCCAAACAGGCGTCAACTCGACGAACCAGTTGCTCGTGACTCGCGACAACGGCGCAACCTGGCAGCCACTCACTATCTCACATGGCTATACCGTGGACTTGTATGGTATGCCGGGCTATGATATGCCCGCACTGGTAAACGGCCATCTCATCACGTACTTTATCCTTGATGAACAGACGAACGACTTCCGCCTGTATGATCTTACTCTCGGGGGAGAATTCACGCCGCTCGATGCGCACATGCCGCGGCCCCCAAAGGTCTCTGGACTTCCTGACATCACGCCGCCTGAGGCATTCGCCGTCGATCCCACTGATCCCAGCCATCTCTACGCCCTGGAATATGGAGCGTTTGGCCCAAACCATAACACCGGCTTCACGCTCTACACGACTCGGAACGGGGGCGACAGCTGGCGGTTCTTACGTGAGTGGCCAACGGCGATACATCTCAGCCTCTGGGTTTCTCCTGACAAACGAGTCTATGCGCTTGATGGGCAGGATAGCTCGACCGGACTCTATTCTTCAGCCGACGGCGCGACGTGGTGGTTCACCAGCCTGAATGATGGGTACCTGGCGCTCAGTCCGTCGGGCTTTGTCGTGCTGTTCAGCGGCCAGAAGATTCTGGCGTTCGATCCACGTAGCAACCATCAACGCCAGCTGGGTACGGTCCCGCCAGACCTGGCGAGCGAGTGGACCTGTGCGGTGGTGCTTGATCAACCTTCACCAACGCTACTTCTCGCGGGTATCCAGGGAGTTTTCGCGTTTCCCCTAAAAACCGTATCGTGACGTGAGGCCGCTCAGTGGAAGAGGCGGGGGATGCGCTTCTTCCAGGCAGTCGGCAGGATGACGTCAATCGCGTCGTCCACTGTCACGATGCCCAGCAACGCGCCCTGGTCGTCCACCACCGGCAGCGCCAGCAGGTCATCGTCGGCGATGGTATGCGCCACGTCGCGCTCGTTGTCCAGCGGGTGCGCCATGTGCTGCGTCGGGTGGGCGATCTCGGCAATGCGCGCGTCGGGGTCGGCTAGCAGCAGGTCGCGCAGGGAGACCATGCCCTCCAGCCTGCCTTCCGCCTCCAGCGAGATGCCGGGGCGCGGCGCGGCCACTGTCGGCGCGCCAGACGTTCGCGGGCGCGCCTTCGCGCGCGCCTTCGCTCCATTCGACCGGACCGGCGCGGGCATATCGCCGCTCACGATGTAGATTTCCTGTAGCCCCTCTGGCAGCGGATCATCCAGGTCGTTTGCCGCCGCCTTCGCGCGCGCCCGCAGCGCCTCGATGACCTCCTCGATGGTGGCCCAGTCGGGCACCGAGATGTAATCGGTCGTCATGATGCCGCCCGCGCTGTCTTCCGGCCAGCCCAGCAGCTCCTGCACCTCGCTCGCCTCCTCGCGGTCCATGCGCTTGAGCAGATCCTGCGCCTCCTCAGTGGTGATGCTTTGCAGCGCGTCGGTTGCCTCGTCCGGCTCCATCTCTTCCAGCAGATCGGCGGCGCGTTCGGGGTCCATCGCCCGCAGAATCTGGCCCTGCT
>JAICKD010000486.1 GCA_025928125.1 Ktedonobacterales bacterium | reverse complement strand
GCGACCGGCTTCGGCGTGCGCACGTTCGTCGAGCTGGCGACGCTGCTGGCGGCGAGCGGCAGGAACGGCAAGGGCAACGCCAACGCGGGCGGCTGACCGAGGCGCTGGCGGCTGAAGCCGCGCCTATGGGCCTGCGCTCCGCTGCGGCCGCAAAGCCCGCCTGCGCGGGCTAAGCAGAAGCAGACCCATACGCACCCCACCGATTACCTGAATAACACGTTAAACCCCATCAAGGCCGAGAGCGTATCCCCTCCTAGGGTTCGCGTCACTCTTCTGTTAGCTCGCGTTGCCGTTAGTGTTGCCCTTGCCGTTCCTGCCGCTCGCCGCCAGCAGCGTCGCCAGCTCGACGAACGTGCGCACGCCGAAGCCGGTCGCGCCCTTATCTAACTCGGCGTCCTTGTTGTGGCGCGAGTTGACGCCCGCAATATCGAGGTGCGCCCAGGGCGTCTCGCCGACGAAGTTGCTGATGACCTTCGCCGCCGAGATCGAGCCAGCCGGACGCCCGCCAACCTGCTTCATATCGGCAATCTCGCTGCGGATCAGGTCGCCATACTCGTCGTCCATCGGCATCGGCCAGAGCCGCTCGCCCGCCGTATCCGACGCCGTCAGAATCGCGCGCTCCAGCGCCTCGTTGTTGCTGAAGATGCCCGCACGCACATGGCCCAACGCGACGACCATTGCGCCCGTCAGCGTCGCCGCGTCCACCAGCGGCGAGAGCCGCTGCTTCACCGCCCACGAGAGCGCGTCGGCCAGCGCCAGCCGTCCCTCGGCGTCGGTGTTGAGGATCTCGATGGTCTTGCCGTTCGCCGCGCGCAGGATATCGCCGGGGCGATACGCCTTGCCGCCGGGCATATTCTCCGTCGTCGGGACGATGCCCGTCACGTTGGTGTTCGGCTTGAGCTGGGCAATCGCCATCATCGCGCCGACGACCGCCGCACCGCCGCACATATCCATCTTCATCGCGTCCATCTCGGCGCCCGGCTTGAGCGAGATGCCGCCGGTGTCGAAGGTGATGCCCTTGCCCACCAGCGCCAGCCCCGGCTCGCCCCGCGCCCGCCCGCGATAGCGCAGCACGATGAAGCGCGGCTCCTCGGCGCTGCCCTGCGCCACGCCCAGCAGCGCGCCCATCCCCTGCTCGCGCATCCAGTCTGGCCCGTAGACCTCGCACTCCAGCCCAGCTTCTTCGGCCATGCGCCGCGCCCGCTCGCCAAACTCGGTGGGCGTCAGCACATTTGGCGGCTCGTTGCCCAGGTCGCGGGCGAAGTTGGTCGCCTCCGCCAGCACCTTGCCGCGCTCGACCGCCGTCCGCAGCGCGGGCTCGCGCCCGCGCCCCAGAATGGTGATCTCCTGGATGCTGCATCCACTGTCCGCGCTCTCGTCATCGCTGGCCGCAGCGCCGGATTTGGCTGACTTATACTGCCCAAACTCGTAGAGGCCCAGCAGCGCGCCCTCGGTCATCGCGCGCGCCGCCTGGGCGAGATTGATGCTGCGCTCAGCCGAGGCCAGCGCCAGCCCGACACGTCGCGCCTTGACCTTGCGCAGCCGCCGACAGGCAATCGCCGAGGCGCGCCGGATGCGCTCCAACGTGCAGCGGTCGCGCGGCCCCAGGCCGATGATGGCCACCCGCGACGGCTCGATCTTGCCCAGCGTGTGGAGCAGCGTCACCTCATCCGCCGCCCCCGTCACCTCGCCGCTGGCGCGTAGCTCCGCGATGACGCCCGCCAGCGCCTCATCCAGCGCCGCCGCTGGCCCGTGCAGCGGCCCTTTATCCGAGAAAATTCCTACCGCCAGGGCGTCGCCATCAAACTGCTGTACATCGCGCGTGCTGACCCGAATCTCCATTTTCCGCATCCCACCTCTTCTTCCCAACTCTTCCCAACAAGCGAAACAAGCGAATGACCGCCTGAACGCGGTCGAGGGTATCATCAGGTGTCTGGTGGCAAGCGGCGCAATCCACGCAAGGGCGCTTCGCGGGGGATCCGGGCGGATGCCATGGGCGCGAGTGACCATACCCCCGAGTGGAAACGCGGTGAGGGCTAGTCGTGCGCGAGCAATCGCTCGACCAGACGGAGCAAATCGCGTGGACGGAACGGCTTGGTCAGGTACTCGGTGAACCCGGAGCGCAAGGCGCGCTGGCGATCTTCAGGTGTGGCGTGCGCCGTCACGGCGACCACCGGTAGCGTGGCATGCGCTGGCTGCTCCCGGAGCAAGGCCAGCGTGCGATAGCCATCCAGCACTGGCATAGAGATATCGACAAGCACGAGGTCGGCATGCCTACTTGCAAGCATATCCAGCGCCTCGCGTCCGTTCGTGGCGGTCAGGGTTTCGTATCCGGCAATGCGGAGAATCTGCTCCATCAGGTGACGATTGGTCGCCTCATTCTCGGCCACCAGAATCGTGCCAGGACGCGGAGACCCATCATACGCGCGCGCCTGATCAGCGCCAGGGCTTTGGGCGAGGTCGCGCCGTCGTTGCTCTGGATGATCCATGTGCGTGCCAACCTCCGCTTCCGAAACCAGAAGCCGCAGAGGCCGCCTCTCATGCGTGATTTCATCGCTAAGGCATACAAGATCACGCATGGGACGCGGCCAAATTCCAGCGTGCGCGCCAAATTCCCCTCAGCGCCACCACCGCGCCACATGTGTTGCGCACTCACTCTCCTCCGCATTGTACCAGACTTTCCTCGCTGGTCAAGCGGAAATCGACCAATCACAGGCCGATTGTACTGTTCAGTGAGAGCCACCCCGACCTACGCGGATGGCCGACGCGCCAGAATGTGGAAGACGTGCCAGTGTTTCGGCGAGCCATCGGCCTTGTGGCCATCTGCGTCTTCCTCGGCAAATTCGATGACCTCAAGGTCGCTCAGGAGATCCTCGGCCTCGGCGCGCGTGAGGAAGGTCATCACGCGCTCGGTATTGTTATACTCGTCGTGGACGCCGAAAAACTGGCCAGCGAAGACGCCGCCCCGAGCCAGGGCTGCTTTGAGTCGCACGAACACAGTGGTAAAGCGATCTCTGGGCATGAATGGGAGCGAGAACTGCGCGTTGATGAGGTCGTAGGTCGCGAAGGCGAAGGGAAAGTCCGCGAAAGAGGATTGCACCACCTGTAGATGATCCGGGGGCAGCGTTGCGAGCAGCGCCACCGCGTGTGGCTCGGCATCCACCGCCGTCACCTGGAAGCCCTGCTCCAGCAGATAGCGTGTATCGCGACCCGCGCCAGCGCCCAGGTCGAGCGCCTGACCACCATTCGACGCGAGTGCGGCGGCACGTATCAGCAGTGGCCAGGGCGGGCTTTCTTTGGTAAAGCCGTAGAATCGGCCCCAATCAGGGAAGGTCATAGCAGACTCTTTTCGTCGAAACCGCGAAAACGCGCGGGGCATCAGCGGCCGAGACTGGTTTCACCTGGGATGTTGTCACTGGGGCCACCGCCCCCTCCCCTAACCCCTCCCCCTTGCAGGGAGAGGGGGACCAGAACCAGAACCAGAACCAGACGGCACCGCTCTCCCCCAGCCCCTCCCCGAGACGGGGAGGGGCTGGGGGAGAGGGTCTGCGCCAACAACCTCACCACAAGTGGTATGAGACATGTCTCACACGTGATATGTCACCCCAT
>JAICKD010000373.1 GCA_025928125.1 Ktedonobacterales bacterium | reverse complement strand
GAGGAGGTGGCGGCGGTCGCCGAGCAGATTGGCGGCGGCGACTGGCTCGACGGCCTCGCGCAAGGGCTGGAGACTCCAGTGGGCGAGATGGGGCGCGGCCTCTCGATGGGCCAGCGGCAGTTGGTCGCGCTGGCGCGGGTGCTGTTGCAGAATCCGGCTATTCTTGTGCTGGACGAGGCGACAGCGAGCGTGGACCCGCTGACGGAGGCGCAGATTCAGGAGGGACTGGAGACGGTGCTGGAGCACCGGACGGCGATTGTGATCGCGCACCGGCTCTCGACGATCCGCGACGCCGACCGCATCCTGGTGCTGGACCGCGGGCGCATCATGGAGGAAGGCACGCACGACGAGCTATTGCGACGCGGCGGCTCCTACGCCTCCCTCTACAACACCTACTTCCGCCACCAGAGCGCGGACTACGTCCCCGGCAGCGGCTATGTGGCGGTGGCGATGGGCGAGGCAGACTGAGGGCGAGCGCGCCGGGTGAGGAGCATCGAGCGAGCCGCAGCAATGGACTCGCTCCTATACTTGCATTGTGGCTCGGTTTAGCCGACGCGCTCCACCAGCGCTTCGTCTTCCTGCGCGTCTGATTGAGGCGCGGCTACGGGGGATGTCGTTTCTTGCACGGCCTTTACGGACCGACGCATCAGCAGGGTCGGCGGGATACGGTAGACCTCGCACGCCAGGTGCAGGCGCTCCAGCGTCCAGATGAGGTAGCCAGAGAAGTCGAACTGCCACCAGTGGAGTCCGTGGAACGCCGAACGCGGGAAGGCGTGGTGATTGTTGTGCCAGCCCTCGCCAAACGCCAGCAGACCGACGACCCACTCATTGCGGCTGCGGTCCGTCGTCTCGAACTCCCGCTTGCCAAAGGTGTGGCAGACCGAGTTCACGCTCCAGGTGACGTGATGCGTCAGGAACATGCGCACCAGGCCACCCCAGAGCAGCCCGGTCAAGGCGAGTGGCCATCCACCCACGAGCCAGCCGATGGCGAATGGGATCGCGAGCGACAACACCGCCCAGAGCAGGAAGGTCTTGCTGACGAAGGTCACGATGCGGTCATTCAGCAGATGACGGCAGTACACCTTCGGGTCGGCGTCGCCATCGCGGAAGATCCAGCCAAGATGAGCGTGGAAGAAGCCCTCGACGGGGCTGTGCGGGTCGCCCTCGCGGTCGGCGCGCGCGTGGTGCTTGGTATGGGTCGCCGCCCAATCGATTGCCGGACCCTCGAAGGCCATCGAGCCGAGAATCAGCAGCAGTAGCTTGACCGCCGGATGCGCGCGGAAGCTGCGATGGGTCAGCATCCGATGGTAGCCAACGGTGACGCCGAACGCGACGAGCGCGTACATCACCGCGAGCAAAATCAGGTCCGACAGATGGACAGCCCGCTGCCAGAGCAGCCCAATCGCGAGAACCGTGGCCAGTAGAGGGATGAGCACGACGAGGAGGACGGTAATTTTGTAAACGACCCTGTAGACAGGATGCAACGGCGCGTACGCCGGGTTGGATGCCACGTAAACTCCTAGTGGTGGTAGTAGTGGTTCTCGCCAAGGTTTGGGTGGAACAATTGTGAGAGCGCATTTCCTTTGCGGTTGTTTCGCGCGTTACAGCGCAATGGGTAATTAATAAGCAATAAATGGGCCATCATGAGTTCGCAATGTCATTGCGCTTCAAGAGTGGCCGTCATGTCAACTGACTGGACACAAGGTGCAGGAGGACGATGGGGATCTGGCGGGCGGTGTTTCGCTGGTACTGATAGTGGCCATATCGCCTGTCATCGGCAGCCAGAAGCGCCCAGAGCCGCTCACGTTCCGAGGGCGTGGCCGTGACGGCGACCATTTCCTGCTGAACCTCTTCAATCTGTACATTTACCCTTGGATGCACGCGCAGGTTGAGATACCAGGTGGAGTGTCGATCGCTCCCATAGTTCGACGCTACAACGAAGAGAGCGGAGTCTTCCTCAAAATAGCCTACGGCGTCCGTTTGAGGTTCTCCTGAGTCGTATCCGATAGTAGTAAGAACCAGGATGCGTGAAGATTTCCCGCGTATTTGGATATGGCGTCGGACCCACCGATGGATTAACGTCGCCGACCATTTGACCATGGAGTTCGCGCCACTACAGCCAGACACTGCAACTGTCTCCATGTACATTCCTTGTTGCGCTTCTTGCAGCGAGTTATCAATGAATTAGGGACCGCGCAGGCAGCACGCGCTAGAGTGAACGCTGCTACGCCATCTTGATTGTTGCAAACTGGCTGTGTGGAAACGCCTGAGAGCAGTCTCGTCACTCAAAAGCCAAGCGTTCGGGCTTGCGTCACGATACAGGCTTCATCATGCTTGCCACCATATCCGAATTCTCCTCCGCGTTTGAGGGTGCAGTATGGACACGACTCGATCATGGTGGCCATATCTCGGCACATGCGCGCCTCGGCTACTCTGAGCAGGATCGGGCGCATAGCCGCGATATCGGTTTCTAACGTCTGTATGCGCAGACGTAATGCTTCGACGGATTCGGAGGTTTCAATAGGCTCAGCCCGTGGCGTGTCTTGCATGGTATTCTCCTGCCGCCATAGTTGCGAGGCGGTTAGCTTTGAGCATCGGCAGAGATAGTTGCGATGGTCACGAGAACGTGGGGGCGGCGAACGCAATATACCTCTCGGCTAATTGCCGGGCAATATCCTCCTGCGTGGTGTCGGCGAGAGCGCTATTGCCTTTGGCGTTTTGAAAGCTATCAGGTGTATGCCTCCCGCCAGCCCGCAACTCGGCGGAGAGTCCGTTTCCACCTGCCCAGAGGGTGTAATCGAATTCTTCTCTGCCCGCGTATTCAGCGACGATGCGCATGTTTGAGTCGCCCAGGCGTAACCGTATGTGACGCCTATGTTCCTTCAGGATACTCCCGAACTCCTCGAACGCAGGGACGACCACTGTGGCCATGAACTCCTCTACGGCGGTTGTCTCGTCGGGCGTCCGCGCGCGATCTTGCTCGGGCTGTTGTTGCGCATCATGCTGCTCGCGACGCTGGAAGTATGCGTCGAGTTCCGCTTTCCAATCTTTCATCAGTCGCCTCCAAAGTACTCTCGATGACGGCGCGGCCGCTAGCCGCTAATCAGCCTCTACGAAACCAGCCTCGATCCGCTTGAGCAGGATATCCATCGCATGGTCTGCTCTGCCCGAAGACCAGTCGATAAGCGCCGCACCGCTGGTAGAGTGAACGCATGACGCCCTTACAGCCTAACGGCCTACCGATGTCATCGCATGTATCGAGACAGGCTACTTGAAGGCAAGCTAAGGCGTCAGCCGTGGAACTGGTTTTGTGCTGCAGCGTGTACACAAGGTGTAGGTCTCGGTGCGTGTGGGCAGCCGATCTGTCGCACCCGTTCCGGGAGGGCGATTTTCCTCTCGCCACGTGATCGAGACGTGATGAATATGGGCAGGGCAGCAGAGATGACCGCAGCGCATACAATGCGCGGTTGCCGCCTGACCGCAGTTCTTGACATGGCAGCACCCGTCATCTGGTCGTGTTACCATCGTCGCCTTCCATTCATCTCTGGCAAGATCATGTTGGCGGAATCATGAATGTCCGCGCGGCTGATACGTGCAAACGTTCGGCTGAGCATCGGTGGGGAAACCGAGAGGATTTTGATGGGCTTATGCCGCTACGCCGACGGGCGCTCCTCGGCTCGGGAGCTAGGAAACATACAAAATCGCATGCCATGGAAAGTAGTAGGTGTCCCTGGAGTCCTTTACGAGGATTCCATACGTGTCATGTGCAAGTAGCTGCCATCGCTGAGAGGCTGGCGAGCCGACCCCTTCAACGAATTGCAGCGTAACCAGATATGGAGCGTCTTCCTGTTGCCTGGCTCTAGCTTGGCCCTTGAGAAATTGCTCAAACACCGTCATCTCACTGGTCGCCATGTCGGCCCAGGCTTTTCTATGCGGTGTTTACCGCCGTGCAACGACACGAGTACCAACTTCATGGAGCGAAACTGGCCAAGGCATGTTCACCCCGGCCAGAGTCATGCAACTGAGGCTCGTTTCAGCGCGTTAGCTACCAGTCGCGCGAGCGGCTGCGCCCGTAGCGATCCTGCCGCCCGTCGTAGTCGTTCGATCCACCACCGTAGGAACTGCGGTCACCACCACGCCCGCCAGAGCGGGAACCGCCAGTCCGCTCGGGACGTGGCTGCGCCTCGCTCACGCGAATCGTCCGGTTGTCGAGGGTTGTCCCGTTGAGGGTTGCGATTGCGTTGCGCGCCGCGGCATCATCATCCATCTGAACGAAGCCAAAGCCCTTGCTCTGGCCACTGTCGCGATCCATGACAACCGTTGCCTCGCTGACATCGCCATAGGCGCTAAAAATTTGAGCAAGTTGCTCATTACCAATCGTGTAGGGCAGGTTGCCCACGTAAATTCGGGTGGCCATGTGGCCCCTCCTTCAAGCATATTAATGT
>JAICKD010000436.1 GCA_025928125.1 Ktedonobacterales bacterium | reverse complement strand
GCCGCGGCGCCTGCCGCCAGCAGCTCCCGGCGTGTCAGTGTCGGCCCGCCCGTCTGGCCTTGTGTCGTCGATGCGCGCCGACGTGTTGTTTCGCTCGTTTCGCGCCGCTGCCCCTCGCCCTTCATGCCCGTCGTCCTCCACCGCTCTCAAGGCTGATCCATTGCGAATCTCAGGATACATGAGCAGCGAGCATCTGGGGAGCTATCCGGTACTACAGGGTAGATATTATCGGGTGGATGGTCGTGATACCGCGCTGGGCAACCGAGGGACGGCCTACGGTTCTTCAAGTTGTTCGCGGAGGTCGGCGCGGAGTGCCTCGAAGCGCTCCAGCCGCGCCTTCAGGTGGGCCTGCATCTCGTGCAATCCGGCTAGCTTTTCCTCGACAAGCTGCACCTGGCGTTGGGTCAGCTCTTCCGACCGGTCAAGCCATTCTAGCCGGGTGCGTGGATCGGTCTCCTGCCGCCACGCCTCGCGCACATGCTGGCGCTGCTCTTCGGCGTCGGCCATCTCGCGAATCTCAGCCAGCGAGAAGCCCAGCAGATCCTTCAGCCGCTTGATGCGTTCGAGCTGCTGCACATCCGCCTCGCTGTAGAGGCGATAGCCGCCCTCAGTGCGGGTTGGCGGTGGTAGAAGTCCGATCTCCTCGTAATAGCGCAGCGTGCGTTTTGTCAGTCCGGTACGCGCCGCGACCTGCTCGATACGCAGAAAGCTCACACCATCATCGGTGTGTTGCTCAGAACTTTTATCATCAACGGGTACAGGTTGATTTGTCATCATAGTCGATTGCCTCAATTTCTCCCGGATTCATACGCATATCCAGATTGCGGACCAACAGGCGCAGCCCGTACGGAAACTCGATCTGAAAAAACCTATTCATAATCCATCGTATAACACATTCACGTGAACGTCAATGTTTGCGAATGCCTGTTGACACGCGCCGCGCAACTTGCTACCGTGGCACGAGCAGGCGAGATGTATTGTCTCGCGGCGCGGTCGCGAATCGGTTTCAGGAGGGTCATATGAGCGGCGAGGCAACTGTCCCAACCTCACGGCGGTCAGGTCGCAGAGGCTGGTTTGCGTTTCTGGCGGTCTATTCCTTCATCCTGGCCGTCATCACCGCGATCCCGCAGTTTTACTACGTACTGTTCGGGCTACATCTGGTTGCTATCGGGCCGAATACGAACCCACTCGGTGAGGTCTGGTACTGGTATATCCTGAGCGGAGACAACAGTTATCAGCATGTCGATCCGGGCATCCTGGCAGGCGCAGTCGAAGACGCGTTCCTGCTCGGCCCGCTCTACTTCGCGACGGGTCTGGGGCTGGCCCGCAATAGCCGCTGGGTCTACCCGGTCGGCCTGATCACCGGGGCAATGATTCTCTACGCGATCATTGGCTTCTTCCTGGGTGACATTTTCGCCGGACTGAACACTGTCACCAATGGAGTCTCCTATTGGGCATCGAACCTGCCATACTTGGTCTATCCGATGCTGCTGCTGGCGACGTTGTTAGTGAATCGAAAGCGTTTCACAGCCAAGGTGTGATAGTCGCGACTTATTCTGCATGTGTGAAACCCCAACACCAGGCCATCGGGTCCGCTCGATAAGGGATTAGCCGTAAGTCCTCAGCCTACGGCTCGTTTCCCTTTAGAGAGACAGCGCATGGTGGCGCACTACGCCTCCGCGCCAGCCTTTACCGGAACACCCTTCGCCAGTTCCACCGTTGCGGCTGGCACGATCATCAGCGGAATGCTGGACTTGCGCACGACGGCCAGCGTGACGCTGCCAAGCACGAGGCGCTTCAAGCCCGTGCGTCCGTGGGTGCTCATGACCAGGATGCTTCCGGGTCTCGTCTCCGCCAGTCCAAGAATCACCTCGGCTGGGATTCCCTGGTGGAACATCGTCTGCACCTGGACATTTTCTGTACGCTCCAGCCGCTCTCGCAGCGTGGCGAGGTATTCGGTGGCCTCGCGCACGTCGGACTCATAGCTGTCACGTACGAGCGGATAGGTCTCGGGTCCGGCGGCAATGATGCGAACAGGCGGCAAGACGCGGAGCAGCAGCAGTGGGCGATCATAGTGCCGGGCAATGCGGAGCGCTGTCGGGAGGGCTTTTTCGGCGAGCGCGCTGCCATCCAGCGTCACGATTACCTGCGCGCCGCCAAACCGAAGCAACTCTGGAGACTCCGCGCTCCCGGCGGGCGGGACGACCAGCACCGGCGCCGCCGTCCGCGCGAGCACGCTGGCGGTTACGCTGGGGTGACGCAGCCCTTCCAGCAATCCGCGTGGCTCGGGCGCGAGGACGATCACATCAACCTTGTCGAGTTCAGCGGCGGTGGCGATGGCTGGCGCGGCCTTGCCGAACTCGGTGACGATATGCGCTCGTATGCCCGCCGCGCGCAGCTCATCAGCGATGACCTCCAGGCGGTTGTCAATCGCGATCTCGTCCAGAACCGAGGCCATCTGCGGCTCCACATGCAGCAGGAATATCCGCGCCTCAGGTGAGCTAGCCAGCTCGCGCGCGAATGGAATCGCCTCTTCTGCCCGCTTCGTGCCGTCCAGCGGGACCAAAATGCGCCTGAACATCGAGTGCTCCCTTCTCGCTACGAGCGGTGGCTCGCCGCCCAGCCCAGCTACACCCCGACCGCCCAACGGAGAGTCCTTTCTCCCGCATGCATCCTCCATGCCTGAATCCGTGAAGGCCTCGTTCGCGTTGCCTTCATTCTCAGCATATGAGCGGAGTATCACAGTTGCCTCACACCTTGCGGCGCGGATTGTCACAGTATCGTCTCAGCGCGAGAGGGTGGCCGTATTGCGGTACTGTGCCGCATATGACGCGCCATCAACCGCCATCATACTGTTGCTGTGGAGCATTCGTTGAGTAGACGCTCGTAAGGTATCGCCAAACTACGCATCATCCTGTATACTGGCGTGGTAAAGCGGCCAGACTGGATGCGTATTTCTATGGAGTACAAAGGATGCACTGTCCCTCGTGTGGCTATCCCATTGACCAGCAAAATCTAGAGCGTTGCCCCCACTGCGGGTATGCGCTCACCTCAACCACAGCGTCGTCCTATGGGCAGGGCGGTGATTATGGATATCCGCCCCGGACCGACGACCCAGGCTCGACGAGCGGCTACGTTCCACCTCAGCCATCTGAAAACCCCTACGGTGGATATGGCGCGTATGGCGGTTACGGCAACGCCGCGCCGCCTTCAGGCTACGGACCACCTCAACAAGATCCATCCTCCCCCTACGGTCAATATGGGCAGGGGCAATATGGCCAACCCGCGCCACCAAGCGGCTACGGGCAGCCAACATATGGTCAACCTGCCCCGCCCAGTGGCTACGGGCAACCCGCGCCTCCAAGTGGTTACGGCCAGCCTGCCCCACCGTCCGGCTATGGGCAACCTTATGGCCAGTACGGTCAGGCAGCCCCGTCGAGCTATCCACTCGCGCCAGGCTACCCACAACCCCGTCCGCCGCTTGCGCCGTTGCCTGAGCGGAAGAGCCACACGGGCCTGATCGTAACCATAGTCTCGCTCGTCGTGGTTGTGTTGGCGACATGCGTTGGCGGCACGATTTGGGCTGCGCATTCGCTTGGGCAGACGACGATCAATACCGCGCCAGGAGCGGGCGACGGGACAGCCACAACCGGTCAAACGCCAGTTCCTACCGCAACGCCGGTCCTGATTTACGGGGATACCTTCGCGTCCAATGCCGATGGATGGTCAAGTGATCCAGGCCATTGTTATTTTGGAAGCGATGGCTATCACGCTGCGGGGTATATCTGCTATGCGCCGGCTGGCAATCAGGCCGATGTCATCATTTCCACGACCGTTCAGCAGATAAATGGATCGACGACAGACGGATACGGACTGGTGTTCAGGCGTGTGGCGAGTGGGAACTACTATCGATTCATGAT
>JAICKD010000837.1 GCA_025928125.1 Ktedonobacterales bacterium | reverse complement strand
CATCGAGCAGGAGCTGGTGGCAGAGCTGGAGCTGAAGTATCCCGACCGTGGCAAAGAGATCCGCTCCTTCTTCGAGAAAGAGCTGAAGGCCTTCGTCCGCGGCCAGATTCTCGATAAGGGCATCCGCCCGGATGGGCGCGGCGTCAAAGACATCCGCCCGATCTGGTGCGAGACGGGGCTGCTGCCGCGCACGCACGGCTCGGCCATCTTCACCCGCGGCCAGACGCAGGTGCTGAGCATCGTGACGCTCGGTTCGCCGGGCGAGGAGCAGCGCCTCGATGGCCTGGGCGGCCAGGAGACCAAGCGCTACATCCACCATTACAATTTCCCGTCGTTCAGCGTCGGCGAGACGCGCTCATCACGCGGGCCGGGTCGCCGCGAGATCGGGCATGGCGCGCTGGCCGAGCGGGCGCTTTTGGCGGTGATTCCTGCCGTTACTGAGTTCCCGTATACGATTCGCGTCGTCTCCGAGGTGCTTAGCTCGAACGGCTCGACCTCGATGGGTTCGACCTGCGGCAGCACGCTGGCGCTGATGGACGCGGGCGTGCCGATCACGGCGCCGGTCTCGGGGGTGGCGATGGGCCTGATTACCGCCAGCGGCGAGACGGCCGACCGCTACGCCATCCTGACCGACATCCAGGGGCTGGAAGACGCCATGGGCGACATGGACTTCAAGGTCGCGGGCACGGCGGACGGCGTGACGGCGCTGCAAATGGACATCAAGATTCGCGGGCTGACGACGGAACTGCTGGCGCAGGCGATGGCCCAGGCCAAAGAGGGCCGCATGTTCATCATGGATCGCATGCTCGAAGCGCTGCCGCAGCCGCGCGAGAATCTGTCGCATTACGCGCCGCGCATCGTCTCGATCAAGATCAATCCTGAGAAGATCGGGACGGTCATTGGCCCAGGCGGCAAGAGGGTGCGGCGCATCCAGGAGGAGACCGGCGCGACCGTCGAGATCGAGGAGGACGGCACGGTGCATATCTCCTCGGTGTCTGAGGAGGGTATGAACCGCGCGGTGGACGCGATTCGCGCGCTGACCGAAGAGGTGGAGGTCGGCAAGATCTACACCGGGGTCGTGCGGCGGCTGGTGGACTTCGGCGCGTTCGTCGAGATTCTGCCGGGCAAGGAGGGGCTGGTGCGCAACTCGCAACTGGCGGACTACCATGTCAACCGGGCGGAAGATGTCGTCTCGGTCGGCGACGAGATCACGGTGATGGTGGTCGAGGTGGATCCGCAGGGGCGCATCAATCTCTCGCGCCGGGCAGCGCTCAGCGGCGAGATGCCGTCCGCCGAGGAACTCGAAGCTGATCGTCCGCCCCGGCGCACTGGCCCACGCCCCGGCGGCTACGGCGGTGGTGGCGGCTATGGTGATCGCGGCCCGCGCCAGGGCGGCGGTGGCTATGGCGGCGGACGTGGCGGCCCCGGCGGCGGACGCTCCGGCGGCGGAGACCGTGGCCCGCGCCAGGGGAACCGCGACCGCTGGTAGTCGCTCAGTAGCTCTAACGGCGCCTGCCAGTACAGTAGCTAACCGCGATGGATGGCGCGCTTCTTGCGCGCTCGGCATCGCGGTTTTGCTTTTGGGAGGCGGCCGCGCTACGCTCTCTCGCAAGACTCCTCTGGGAAGGGCTTCCGAGGAAGAAGGGATAGTCGCCAGTCGCCAGTCGCCAGTCGCCAGTCGCCAGTCGCTTTCGAACTGTGACTACTCTCCCGGATTTATCCGGGAGCTTCTAGGGGCAAGCCCCAAGGTGTGTAGCCCCACACCTAGAATATTCAAGGCGGCGTTG
>JAICKD010000471.1 GCA_025928125.1 Ktedonobacterales bacterium | reverse complement strand
TCGAAGTCCCGCTCGATCCGCGTCTTAGCGCTGGATACCACCTCCAGCGTTCGGGAGTAAACAATCTTATCGCCTCCCTGCCATATCCTGGCAAAATCCTGCACAACCTGCGGCTCAGCGGCAAGGTCGGGTGGCGCCTCCCAGTAGACCATCACCTCATACATGCGGCGCCCAAGGAGGTAGGTGTCGGCGCGGCGCTGGAGGTCGTTGACGAAGGTATGAACCTCCTCGTCCGGCGCGGCCCAGTCAAAGTTCCCCTCTTCATCGGCAATAAAGCCATCAAGTGACGCAATCGCCGCGTAAATCAGCTTAGCCATGTTGACTCCCCTTTACTCCTACCGATTACGGCTCGCAACTAGGCCCAAAGCATAGGGTAGCGCGTTCCGCCACGCAAGCTCAGCCTCCAGATGTAGGCTAGACGATTCTCATGCTAGACTGGGTGCAGACCCAGATGCCGACTAGGCGAGAGCGAGGAGAGAGCGGCGCAATGGATTCGACCAGAGCTTGCTGATAGATCTCCCAGCCGGAGAACGTCATCAGGGACAGTGAGTGATTGTTCCATGATGAATGTCTGCACCTTGTGTTCCTTGTTGGCTACTCAGGTTGGCTACTCATGCGCGGTAGCGGAGCCAGCATAGCACACGACGCTTGAACCAAACTTCTTCTCTCTTGCTCTTTTTCTACCATCACCGCATGCAGGTTATCGAGAAGTGCAGCCCCCGTAGCTCAGTACCCAGTACCTGGGACATGCGCGTCGAGGTAGCGCTCCAGGAGCGCACAGATAGTGCCGCAAGCACTTCCACTGAGTATCGGAGAGGTCGCTCGGATAGGTCGTGTTCATGCTGGGTGTTCTCGACGATCATGCTGCCGCCTCGCCTACAAAACACCCTGTCAGTAGCCCCGATATTGTGGTGGCTGCGGCCAGGCAGGATACGTCCGCGACGTTGGTGGCGGGAGCTTGCGCATGAAGGGCCGTAGTATCAGCGCGATCAGCAGCCCCGCGACGAAGCCGCCGACATGCGCGAAATAGGCGACGCCGCCGCTATTGACCAGTTGCGGGTTGAGGCTCTGCAAGCCTGAGAACAGCTGCAGCACAAACCACAGGCCAATGACCACCAGCGCGGGCAACGTGGCAAATGTGATGAAGATGCCGAGGAAGATCAGCGACCGCACCTTTGCGCCGGGATAGAAGATCAGATACGCGCCCAGGACGCCCGCGATAGCTCCGCTCGCGCCCAGGTTGATGAGTTGCGAGTTGGGGTCCACGAAAATCTGCGCCGCCGAGGCGACCAGGCCGCAGAAGAGATAGAAGATCAGATACCAGAAGTGGCCCAGCCGGTCCTCGACGTTGTCGCCAAAGATCCAGAGGTAGAGCATATTGCCGCCGATGTGCAGCAGGTTCGCATGCAGGAACATCGAGGTGAGCAGTGTGATATAGACCGGCTGCGGCTGGCCGTAGGGGCAACCCTGCAACGCAAACTCGGTGTTGTGGGTGATGGCGTAGGGGATCGTCGAATAGGCGAACTGGAAGCACTGGCCGTAGACCATTTCGGCAATGAAGACGCCAATGTTGATGAAGATCAGCGCATAGTTGACGAACGGAAAGCGCCGTCGCGGTCCAGGATTATCGCTGATAGGTATCACAAGCGTCTGCCTTTCTATCGAGCGGTCTGCTATCCGGGGCAATAGCGAGCACGCAATCTTCGTGCCGTGCGCCTTTGTGTGCCATGATACCAGAACGACGGAAGCGGCCATAGCACGAGAGTCCTACATGCCATGCGCTGGCGGCGGTATGCTAGCATGTCAGCAGTGACAGCGGGTTGCGCAGATGCAAAGGAGCATGGACAATGGCGGCGCAGACGAGTGAGATAACGACCTACCAGAACTATATCGGTGGCGAGTGGGTGGACGCGGCGAGCGGCGAGACCAGCGAGAATCGCGATCCGGCGACGGGCGAGCTGATTGGCCTCTTCCCGCGTTCGGGAGCGGAAGATGTGAACCGGGCAGTGGCGGCGGCGCGCAAGGCGTTCGACGGCTGGCGGCTGACTCCCGCGCCCAAGCGTGGCGAGATCCTCTATCGCGTCGGCCAGCTGCTCGCCGAGCGCAAGGAGGAGATTGCCCGCGCGCTCACCCGTGAGATGGGCAAGGTGCTGGTGGAGGCGCGTGGCGATGTGCAGGAAGGCGTTGATATGGCCTTCTACATGGCGGGCGAAGGACGCCGCCTCTTCGGCAGCATCGTCCCCTCCGAACTGCCGAACAAGGCCGCCTATGGCGTGCGCGATCCGCTCGGCGTCGTCGCTTGCATCACGCCGTGGAACTTTCCCGTCGCCATCCCGAGCTGGAAGACGATGGCCGCGCTGATCGCTGGGAATACCGTCGTCCTCAAGCCAGCGACCGATACGCCCAACTCGGCGCGGCTGCTGGTTCAGGTCTACGCGGATGCGGGCCTGCCGCCGGGCGTGCTCAATCTCGTCTGCGGGACTGGCTCCGAGGTGGGAACGCCGCTGGTGCAACATCCTGATGTCGCGGGCATCTCGTTCACCGGCTCGAATGAGGTTGGGCGCGAGGTGAATGTCGAGGCGGCGCGCCAGTTCAAGCGGGTGACGCTGGAGCTTGGCGGCAAGAACGCCATCATCGTGATGGACGACGCTGACCTCGAACTGGCGGTGGATGGCATCGTCTGGAGCGCCTTTGGCACCACTGGCCAGCGCTGCACCGCCGCCAGCCGTCTGATCGTCCAGAAAGGCGTGCGCGCAGAACTAGAACAGCGGCTGTTGGAACGCGCCACGAAGCTACGGCTGGGGCCAGGGCTGGAGGAGACCACTGACGTTGGTCCGTTGATTAGCCGGAGCCAGCGCGATCGCGTCCATAGCTACATGGCGGTGGCCCGCGACGAGGGCGCGCGCATCCTCACGGGCGGCGAGATCGCGACTGATGGCGATCTGGCGCAAGGCAACTTCTACACGCCGACGCTGCTTGGCGATGTGCGCCCAGGCATGCGGGTCGAGCAGGAGGAGATCTTCGGCCCGGTGCTTTCGATCATCGAGGTGGAGACGCTGGCTGAGGCCATCGCGGTCAACAACAACACGCGCTACGGGCTATCCAGCAGCATCTTCACCAACAATATCAACGCGGCGCAGACGGCCATGCGCGACCTGACGACGGGCATCGTCTACATCAACGCGGGTACCATCGGCGCGGAGATTCAGCTGCCCTTCGGCGGCACGCGCGGCACGGGCAACGGACATCGCGAGGCGGGGCTGGGCGCACTGGAGTTCTTCACCGAATGGAAGGCGATCTATATAGACTACAGCGGCCGTCTCCAGCGCGCGCAGATTGACGCGTAGCCGAGGGCGCGGGCGGTTAAAACCGCGCCTGAACGGCCTCGCTGCGCTCCGCCACAAAACCCGCCGTCGCGGGTTTCAGAGACCCACTCACCAGCGGGTATCCCGTTGGGACACGATCTGGTGAGTCCGCGCAGGCGGACTTCGTGGCCGCAGGCCATCCAGGCGCGGTTTTAACCGCTCGCGTCTGGGTAATCACCAGCTCTAAAACCCGATGCTGAGCGGCATGTGGGCAAGTTGCTGGGCCAGGCCATCCACCAGCAGCGCCACCACTGCCAGCAACAGCACGATGCCGATCCCCGCGAAGAAGCTGTAGGGCGCGCTGGAGACGCGGCGGGTCTCGTCGGTGC
>JAICKD010000365.1 GCA_025928125.1 Ktedonobacterales bacterium | reverse complement strand
GTACGCTGATTCGCGCTACCTGGGCCTCGTATCTGCTCGCGGCTGATTTTCTCATGAGAGGGGGCGATCGCACGCGACAAACACGTCAGTGGCGCCACTTCGCGTTGACGAGCCTCAGGGCGTTCGACGGCAGATTGTAGTTATCTACCGTGATGTTCCACGCAGCGTTCGGGTCTATATAAACGAAAAATGTTTGGGATTAGAACGTCCGATGGTGATGGACGATTTCCCTGTTCGCGGTCATTGGAGAGCGACCCATGCGCGTTCGTCTGGTATTCCTTACAGTGCTGGTCATATGCCTGCTAACTTTGAGCGCATGCGCAAACCCGTTCTCCAGCTTCCTTGGTGGCTCGAGCATCGCTTCCTCTGTACCTAGCTCGACAGCTAGATTGAGTGGTTCCTCCTGGGTTCTCACGCAACTCCACACTGACGGGAAGGTTCAGACGCTTGTGCCAACTGCGCCTATCACGCTGCAATTTCAGCAGAGCTACGGTACATATATCGGATCGAGTGGCTGTAACTACTACAATGGGGTGTATTTCGTCTCGGGTGGGCGCCTGACCTTCACGTTCAAGAGTGTCACGCAAGTTGCCTGTGTTGGCCCCATTATGAGCCAGGAAGTCACCTATCTCAACACGATGCAGCACGTGCGAAACTACGAACTCAGCGGCCATACCCTCATGTTGAAAGACAGGAACGAAGAGGCAATCCTGGTATTCACCGCAGCCTGACAACTGGACACGAAAAGGCCTCCCGTTACATACAGGAGGCGTGAATCGAGGTGAGTGGCTCCCGGACGTGGATTCGAACCACGACTGGCTGATCCAGAGTCAGCTGTCCTACCATTAGACGATCCGGGATCATGCTATGCGCGTGTGCGGCACAGCACAGGCATGATACCATACCAGCCTGCGCAAGTTCAAGGGGAAAGACTAAATCGCACGGTTACTCGTTCACGTTTGCCCGAAAAGCGGCGCGCCGAGGAGGCCGCTCAAGTCTGGGAAGATGTAATCGGGCTGACAAGTGTGCAGGTCGTCCAACGAATGCTCTGGCCCGGTGGCGACGGCGATTGTGCGCAGATGAGATGCGGCGCCACAGGCGATATCCGCTGGTGTATCGCCGACAACAAAGATCTCATCAAGGGCAAATTGTCGTGCTGTGATCAGTTCAGCGCGCGCGATGGCGCGTGGCGGTAGCTCGTCTCGTAGTTCCGCCTCATCTCCGAATGCGCCGAAGGAGAAATAGCCATCCACACCAGCGGCGGCGAGCTTGCGCCAGGCTATTCGCTCTATGTTGCCAGTGACCAGCCCCAGGACAGCCTGATGGCCCCGTAACCACTCAAGCGATGCCACTGCGTGGGGAGTAAGATATGGCCGCAGGTTGTCAGGCACGAGGCGGTCATATGCGTCAGCCGCTGCCGCAAAGAAGGCTGGCAGGCCATCTGACAGTGAAGCTGCGGTAACACCCGCCTCCATGAGCATGCGACGTGCGATTGCGCTGTCGGTCATCCCGGCGGTTTTGCCCAGGTGTCTCGGCTCAACAGTCACGGCGAAGACTTGCTCGGCAGCGTCGCAGAGCGCCATGCGATGAGCAGGAGGCATATCACGTAATAATGTGCCATCTATGTCGAAGAGAAAGAGCATGCGACCCCCTGATGAATCGAGAGAAACCTGACACTGATTCCGTCGTATATCATATAATAGGAACCTTGTATAGCCTGCCTCAACCCGCCGTCCAATGGCTCACACTTCGACGTGTGGGGAGCGACCTACCTTCATGTGGTGGCTGGCAGGCGCGCGAACCGCGTGATAGCATAAACGTACGTGTGTCAGCGGAGATCGCGATTCCCTTTTGCGGCTAGAGCGGCAGAAGAGGGTATCGGCTGTTGAGAAGTCAGCCTCCTCACATGTAACGAGTGGTCTTCGCTCTCTGGGGTGATCTCAGTGGTGTGGATGCGAGGAGCATCCAGAGTTTGGGGGGTGCGCATGAGGCAGGGGAGACATCGCCAGATGCTCGGAGCGACATCTGGTAGCGGCGCGCCGGAGCGACGGATCAATGCGAGCGTCTTTCTCGCGCATCTGACTGCCGCCGATGGCGTCTGGCTGAATCAGACACTTCCAGCGCTTCAGCGTGGCGTTCATGCCCGAGCGGACGCTGTGCGCGTGGAAGACGTTGTGCTGCGACATCGCCCTGGGCGGCTCGGTATCGCCGATGCCATGGATGCCACGGCTGAGATTCTTCGACCCTTCTCGGTTGCTGGCGCGACGCTGGATCATCGCAGCCAGTGGTTTATCGCTGATGAAGACGATGATGATGACGATGCCGACGAATTGCCGGTGGCGCGCCGCCTGGCCGAACTCATCAAGACCACGGACGAGGACCTGCTGGTGAATGCGCGGGTCGTGATCGACGCATCAGTGGAAGACGCCGGCGCCGCTGCCATCTATTGGGCGATTCTGGGTCTTAGCGCCTCATGATGTGTGCAACTCTGTCGCCAAGGCGACGGTTGGTTGTCTAAGTCGCTGGGTAGCGCCAGCCTGACAATGCGATTACAAAGCGATTGAAGAAGAGGAGCGCGCCCGTGCGTGTCGTCATCTGGGTGGATATGGAAGGCATCGCTGGCATCGAGAACTGGGATCAGGTGACATCGGGCAAGCCCCAGTATGAAGAGGGCCGACGACTCCTAACGGGCGAGGTGAATGCGGCGGTGCGCGGCGCGCAAGCGGGTGGCGCTGACGATATCATCGTGATCGACTGTCACGGCGCGGGTGGCTCTGATAGCTTCAGAAGCCTGATGCCTGAGCGCCTCGAACGTGGGGCCAGCTATGTGCTGGGGCATGCCTGGTGCCGCTACGTCGAGCCGCTCAAAGAACACTGTGATGCGGCCCTGCTCGTCGGCGCGCACGCCATGGCAGGAACACCTGACGGCGTCATGTGCCACACCGTCAGCAGCGAGGCCTGGTTCAACGCCTGGGTCAACGAGACGCTGGTGGGCGAAAGCGGTATTGAGGCGGCGATTTGTGGCGTCTGGGATGTGCCTGTCATTTTCGTCTCAGGCGATGAGGCGACCTGCCGTGAAGTGACCGAGTTGCTCGGGCCTAAAGTGGTCACAGCGCCGGTCAAAGTCGGTCTGGGTCGCTATTCAGCACGCTCGCTTGGCCATGCCGACGCATGCGCGCTGATCGAGGAGCGTGTCCGGCAGGCGGTGTCATCTAGAGATTGGCCGGACCCGTGGAAGCCAGCCAGCCCGGTGACATTCACCGTGGAGCTAGCTACGCCAGATCGTGTCGCCGATTTCGACGGGCGGCCAGGTGTCGAGATCGCAGGTCCGCGCAAAGTCATCGCCCGCGGCGAGACGTTCTGGGAACTCTGGGATAACTTCTGGTACCGCCGATGATTCCGGGGCTGCGGCTCAATCGCGGGGTGAGAAGAGGCCCGTCTGTGCTAGATGGGCAATGTCGTTGAGCGAAAACAGCATCCGCCGCTCGCCCTGCGCGCGCACTACCGAGATTGATGTATTGGCGGTCGGAAAGAAGTAATCGTGCGCGATGCCGAGCAGCGCCGCCAGGTAGGCATTGATCGCTCCGGCGTGGCTCACGATGAGGATGCGCTCGCCAGGATGGGCGGCGATGATGCGATCCATGGCGGAAGTGAGTCTGGCGCGCAGAAGGGCAGATGGCTCGGCCCCAGGAATGCTCTCCCAACTGCCTGTGCTGACTGCGATGGTCGCGATCTCTCGAAGGCGTGTCCGCAGCAGCGCCGAGACTTCTTCAGGCGTTGTTCCCGCCGGAGCGTCTGACTCCAGCGTGCCTAGCGCGATCTCACGTAGCTCCTCAACAGGCTGAACCTCAAGCTCATGGGATACTGCTGTCGGTCCGGCGGTCTGGATCGCACGGGCCATTGGGCTGGTATAGATCGCGGCGAGCGAGATCGCGCGAAGACGATCCGCCAGCGCCTCGGCCTGCCGCCGCCCAAGCGCGCTGAGCGCCTGCGCATCGTACCCGCCATTGGCGACCTCATCGGCATCTGGCAGCGCGTCGGCATGCCGCACAAGGTACAATTCGACACCGCCATGCCTCAGGCTCATGAACGGATCTGGCTGCTGCGACTCGTCGTGGCTTGGCGTGGCGCTATTCATCTCGTCTCCCAGCATTGATAACTGCTTGATCAGGCGAACTGTATCTCGCCACGGCAAACGGCCAGCGCCCGATGCGCGAGCGCCGGTACGCCACGGTCAAGTGTCGCGAAGAATGGGTCATCAGTCGTGCCTGCCAGGTGTCGGCGATAGCTTCCTTCCAGAAGTATCGCGAGTTTCCAGATGGCGAGGGCGACGTAGAACGCGACGTGCTCCAACTGGCGTCCTGTGCGCTCAGCATAGCGCGCCACCAGTTGCGCGCGCGTGGGGAAGCCCGGCAGCGCGGTAATGCCCCAGGAACCGTCGTCAAGGTCCGGCCCGGCGTCGCTGGACTCCTGCCAGAAGGAGAGGAGATAGCCAAGGTCGGCAAGAGGATCGCCCAGGGTTGCCATCTCCCAGTCG
>JAICKD010000605.1 GCA_025928125.1 Ktedonobacterales bacterium | reverse complement strand
GTGCTGTTTCGACATCCATTTCCGTCCCGGCTTGACCATTCCCGTGGCGTCTATGCCCTGGCTCGCGCCGCGCGTCCCCGAGATCGCGCGCTGCATGTGGCGGCGCTGTCCCACGACCTGGGACACGGACCTTTTTCGCATCTGACCGAGCCACTGATGATCGACACGCTGGGCATCGACCATGAGCAGCGATCCGCGCGATTGCTCAATCAGGTCCGCGCTTCGCTGACGCCCGCCGCCACGCGCCAAATCGCCTGGCTCGACTGGGACGAGGTGGCCGCATTGATGCTTGGCGAGACCACCGATGGTCGCGGCGCCCTGCTCAACGGCCAGATGGACTACGACAATCTGGACAATGTCGCACGCTTCCTGCTGGCAGGAGGGCTGGGCGGACCCAGTTATGACGGGCGTCAGGTGGCGCGCGCGTTGCGCCTCTCGGCGCCCACTTCTTCCCCAAATGCGAAGGGCGCGACCCTATCGGATTCACGACACGTTGTGCTGCTTCAAGATGGCGCTGAAGGCGCACAGGCATGGTTGAGCGACCGCACAATCGTCTACAATTTTTTGCGTCAGGGGCATCGCAATCTCTCGATGCATGCGATGCTGCGCAAGGCCGTCGATCTCGCGGCGCAGGTTGATGCGCTACCTGCGGGCTTCTTCGATATGACCAATAGCGCCGCGCTGATATATCTTGGTCGGCGCGAGCGAAGCGGGCAGGCGCTACTAGTGGATCAGGTGATGCGCGATAGCCTCTTTGCGTGCGTCTGGGAGGCGGAGATTCCCCTTGATGGCAGCGCGATCCCACGGCTCGTCGGGAGTCGCCGCGACCGGAATGCGCTGGAGGAGACGCTGGCGGCCGAGGCTGGTCTCGCGCCGCACGAGGTCATCGTCGAGGCCGTGCCGACGACTGCGCAACGTGAGTTGCCGCCCTTGCTCATGGCGAACGGCGGCGAGCCAGCAGCGCGAGCGCCACAGGTGGACGAAGCGCCCACCATCGTCCATCTGCTCGTAGACCCAGGCGCTGGCCGCGACTATCAGCGCCGGTTGCGGATGGCCGCCGAGCGGCGACTGGGAGCGCTGGGCGCTCTTCCGCTCCCATTGCCCACCGCGCTCCACGAGTGAGCTATTCGCCTACTGTGGTGGTGGCACAGGTGGCGTGAATGGTGGCGCTGGCTCGCCCGCCAACTGGTCAGCCAGTTCGCGTACCTGAACAGCTGCCTGTGGCGGAACGTAACGCCCACCAAGCGGCGTGGGATGGACGCCTGGCCCGTGGTAGTCGGTGCCGCCCGTGGCGACCAAGCCATGCGCTTCGGCAAGCGCCAGCAAATGTTCCACCGTCGGCTCGTCGTAGTCACCGTAGTAGCATTCGAGGCCGAGCAGGCCCGCCTCCATCAGGCGCGGTAGAAGATCGTCCTCCAAGCCGTAGAGGCGCATTGGGTGCGCCAGCACTGGCACGCCCCGCACGCTCCGCAGCATGCGCACCGCATCTTCTGGCGCCATCTTGAAGCGTGGGACATAGGCCGGGCGACCCGGGCTGATGTAGCGGTTGAAGGCGTCCGCGATGCTTTCGGCGTATCCCTTCTCCATCAGCGCCAGCGCGACATGTGGGCGGCCGACCGTTCCGTGGGCAAGCTCGCGCACCCGTTCCCAGGTGATGTCGTAGCCCTGCTCGCGTAGCAGCGCCACCATCCGCTCGCCGCGCTTCACGCGCGCGTCCCGCAGAAAGCGTAGAAACGCCTGGAGATCGGGGCTGGCGGTATCGAGGTAGTAGCCCAGGACATGGGCCTCGCCGCGCCCCTGCGGGAGATAGGTGTTGATCTCGATGCCAGGGATGACCGTGACGCCGAGCGTTGCGCCCGCCGCCTGCGCTTCGGCCAGCCCGTTCGTCGTGTCGTGATCGGTGAGCGCAATGGTTGTTAGTCTGGCCTGGTGGGCCAGCGCGACCAGATCCGCTGGCGCGTGTAGCCCATCAGAGGCGGTCGAGTGGGTGTGGAGATCGAGCGTTGTAGCGACGACACTCATTTGGCGTAGTCCACGACGCGCGTCTCTCGCACGACACACACTTTGATCTGGCCAGGATAGTCCATGCTCTCCTCGATTCTGCGCGCCACATCCCGCGCCAGCTGCGACGCGGCGACCTCATCCACCTCTTCCGGCTTGACGATGATGCGCACCTCGCGTCCGGCCTGGACGGCGAAGGACTTCTCGACGCCCCGGAACGAGTTCGCGATGCTTTCGAGCATCTCTAGTCGCTTGATGTAGAGATCAATCGTCTCACGACGTGCGCCGGGCCTTGCGGCCGAGATGGCGTCCGCAGCCTGGACGATGGCCGCCTCAAGCGATTGCGGCTCCATGTCGGTGGCGTGGTGCGCCACGATGGCATGGACTACCTTTGGCCCGCGATTGAAACGCCGGGCAATTTCGCCGCTGATGAGGTGATGTGGCCCCTCGACCTCCTGATCGATGACCTTGCCCAGGTCGTGGAGTAGCCCGGCCACTTTGCAGACGCCGACATCGGCGCCCAGTTCAGCGGCGATAGTCGCCGCCAGCACCGAGACCTCGATGGAGTGGTTGAGGACATTCTGACCATAGCTGGTGCGGAAGTGCATGCGCCCAATCAGCTTGACCAGATCGAGCGGCAGATTGGAGACGTTGGCCTCGATGCAGGCGCGTTCGCCCTCCTCCAGGATAACCTGATCGATCTCCTGACGCGCCTTGAGAACCATCTCCTCGATGCGCGCGGGATGGATGCGGCCATCCAAAATTAGCTTGGTGAGCGCCACGCGCGCGATCTCGCGCCGCACCGGATCGAATCCTGTCAGAATGACGGCCTCTGGCGTATCGTCGATGACGATATCCACCCCGGTCGCGCTTTCCAATGCGCGGATGTTGCGGCCCTCACGCCCGATGAT
>JAICKD010000125.1 GCA_025928125.1 Ktedonobacterales bacterium | reverse complement strand
CTCTTCAGCCCGCAGCCCGTGGTCGAAATGCGCCACGATCAACTCACCCGGCGCGAGACTATGGCCACGCTCGCGCAGCGCCAGCAGCGCACCGAGCAGGCACAACGAATCAGCGCCACCGGAGACGGCGACGATCAGCCGCGCACCCGGCGACCAGAGCGCGTGCCGCTGCACCGCCCGTGTAATCGCCCGCTCGACTATCCTGCGCGCATCCGTTGCCACTGGATTCTCCCCAGGTCTATAGCATTCCAACAGACATTCCAGGGCAGCATAGCACAATCGTCGGTGGCGCACCGCGCAGTTTTCTTGCGATAATTCTGGGCATGGCACGCATGAGCCTCGCTATGGAGGCCATGCGAACGATGATGGTATAAAGGAGACGATTTGTGACACTGCCAAATCAGCGCAGCCTTTTCGATATTCCCGATGAAATCGCCTATCTGAACTGTTCGTATATGTCGCCACTGCCACGTGCCTCGCGCGAGGCGGGGCAGGCGGGCGTGGTGCGTAAGTCGGAGCCGTGGAAAATCTCGGCGCAGGACTTCTTTAGCGAGTCTGAGACGGCGCGCGGCCTCTTTGCAGAATTGATCGGCGGCGACGTGGATGGCGTGGCAATTGTCCCGTCCGCCAGCTACGGGGTCGGTCTCGCGGCGGCCAATCTGCCCATCACCAGCGGACAGACCATCGTGCTGCTGGAAGACCAGTTCCCCTCGAACGTCTATCCCTGGCGCGATCTCGCCGCGCGCAGCGGCGCCACCATCGTCACGGTATCGCGTCCACCTGACTACGACTGGACGACGGCCATTTTAGCGCATATTGACGAACGTACGGGTATCGTCGCCGTTCCTCACTGCCACTGGACCGATGGCAGCCTGATCGATCTGGCGCGCATTGGCGAGCGGGTACGCGCGGTGGGTGCGGCGCTCGTGGTGGATGGCGCGCAATCGGTTGGGGCGCATCCGTTCTCCGTGGCGGAGATACAGCCTGACTTTCTCGTCGCCGTGACATATAAATGGCTGCTCGGCCCGTATAGCCTGGGCTTCGTCTACGTTGCTCCACGCTGGCGCGAGGGCGTGCCGCTCGAATCCAACTGGATTACGCGCGAGCAGAGCGAAGACTTCAACGGTCTCGTCAACTACCGCGATAGCTTCCAGCCGGGCGCGCGGCGCTATGACATGGGCGAGCGCTCCAACTTCGCGCTGATGCCCATCGCCGTCGCGTCACTGCGGCAACTGCTGGCGTGGCGCGTGGAGGAGATTGCCGCGACCCTGCGCGAGCTGACGACGCATATCGAGGAAGGAGCGCACCGCGTTGGCCTCGATCCCGTTCCGGGCGAGCGGCGTGTCGGCCATCTGATCGGCCTGCGCTCCAGCGTCGCACTCCCCCCTGACCTAAGCAAGCACCTCGCGGCGGAGGGCATCTATGTCAGTTTCCGCGGCAACGCGATACGGGTCTCGCCGCATCTCTACAACACGCACGATGAGGTCGACCGCCTGTTTGCAGCCCTCACCAGGGCGCTATAAATCAGAAGCCAGACGGCTGTGGCGCGTTGGTGAGTTCGTAGAGACTGGCCCAGAACGTTGGGTTATTCTCACCTCTGTACCAGGAATAGCCTTCGGTGACGCCAAGCGGGTATTTGACGGAAATGAATCCGCAGTCGCGCGCGTCGCTGGTTGCCGTCGCGGTCATGACTCCCCAGCGGGAGAACGTCAGTTCATAGTGATACCAGATTTGCTGGTTTACGATTGGACAAGAATAGACATCGTTACTATCCAGGCGCTTGCCAGCCACTAGTTCTGAGTAGACCGGCGTCGCCTGCGCTGAGAACTGGTGGTCAAAGATCACCGACTTTTGTAGCGTGGGATAATCTCGTTCCTGGGTCACCACGATATGCAAGCTATCCGGATGGTCTATGAAGATGGGGGCAATGAGGAAACGGACGCCAAGAGGGACAACCACGAGCGCGCTGACAACGATGCCGATCTTGAGCCAGCGACGGCGCATGACTCCCTCCTTCACGACACACAAAGCGCACCATAGACGAATCGGCAGGGGAGCAACATACTCTCCTGCCAATTAAGACGTATGCGTAGCCGTGACTGTTCCGCCTACTTGCCGAGCAGCTTCTTCACCACCGTCACAATCGCGGCAGCGTTGATGCCAGCCTCGTCAAGCTCCTGGTCGGGCGTGGCGGAGTCGGGCATATGATGCACTGCCAGTTTGACAACCGTCGGCATCGCCGATGCGGGCGGCTGTTCGTCGGTCCCGGCGAAGGCATCCAGCACGGCGGCGCCCAGGCCGCCCTCGCGCCAGTGGTCTTCCACCGTCACGATGCGCCCGCCCGTCGCGCCCGCCGCGTCGCGCAGCGTCTTCACATCCACCGGCTTGATGCTGTAGAGGTCGATCACACGGATGTTGACGCCCTCACCCTTGAGCATATCCGCCGCCTTGAGCGCCTCATGCAGCGTGATGCCCGCGCCAACCACCGTCACCTGATCGCTCTCCGACTGCCGCAGCACCCGGCTTCCGCCAATGGGGAAGCGCTCGTCGGGACCGTAGAGGATCGGGGTCTTCTCGCGTGTCGTGCGTAGATAGACGATGCCCTTCTGGTCGGCCATCTCAGCCACCAGTTGCGCCGTCTGGTTGGCGTCGCTGGGATAGAGCACGGTGCTGCCAAACACCGCGCGCATCATCGCCAGGTCTTCGAGCGCCATCTGCGACGGGCCATCCTCACCAATTGAGACACCCGCGTGCGAGCCGCAGAGGCGGATGTTGGCGCGCGAGATCGCCGCCATGCGAATGAAGTCGTAGGCGCGGCTGAAGAACGCCGCAAACGTTGAGGCGAACGGCACATAGCCACGCACCTGAAGGCCAACGGCGGCGGCGGTCATCTGCTGCTCGGCGATATATTGCTCGAAGAAGCGGTCGGGGAAGGCCTTGGCGAATGTCTCAGCATAGGTCGAGTTGCTGACCTCGCCATCCAGCCCGACAACATCCGCGCGCGCCGCGCCAAGCGCCTTGAGCGCGTCTCCATAGGCGGAACGTGTGGCGACCGGCGTGCCGCTGGGATATGTCGGCAGCTGCAACGGCTCCGTCTTCGGGCGGGCCGCGGGCTGGAGCGCGTCGGGCGCATGCACCTTGACAATAATATTGCGCTCGCCGCCCAGCTCAGCAATTGCCCGCTCGGCCATGTCTTTTGGCAGCGCCTTGCCATGCCAGCCGTTCTTATTCTCGATCTCCGGGAAACCCTTGCCCTTGACCGTTCTGGCGACAATGAGCGTCGGCTGGGTCGCCTGCTGAAGCGCCTCCTGGTAGGCGTCGTTGATCTGGCTCAGGTCGTGGCCATCGATCTCGATGGTGTGCCAGCCGAAAGCCTTCGCGCGCGCGGCGTAGGCGTCGCCATTCCAGCCGAGCATCGTCTCGCCCCGCTGGCCGAGCCGGTTCATATCGAGAATCCCGATTAGGTTGTTGAGCTGATAGTGTCCCGCAAGTTCCAGAGCCTCCCAGATCGAGCCTTCGGCCATCTCGCTATCGCCCAGCACCACCCAGACGTGATACGGCAATTTGTCGAGATACTTGCCCGCAATCGCAACGCCAACGCCGATGGGCAGCCCCTGGCCGAGCGATCCGGTGGCCACATCCACCCACGGCAGCACTGGCGTCGGGTGGCCTTCCATGCGGCTGCCACGCTGGCGTAGCGTCATAAATTCCTCATCGGAGACGGCGCCCGCGGCCTTGTAGATCGAGTAGAGCAGCGGCGAGGCGTGTCCCTTCGAGAAGATGAGGTGGTCATTGTTGGGAGTGTGGGGATTCGCGAAATCATAGTGGAGATACTCGCTCATCAACACGGCCATCAGGTCGGCCGCCGACATGGATGAGGTCGGATGCCCAGATCCCGCCTTGGTGGAGCAGCGGATGCTATCCACGCGCAACTGTTGCGCCAGTTCGTGCCACTGATTCAGCGTGGCGGGGTCGGTCTGTGCGGTAATGCTCATCGCTTCGGATATCCTCCTGAACTGCGAAACCATCAGCCGAATCCAGCGGACTCAGCGATATCACGATAGATGACAGATAATGGATCACGTCTCCGCGGATGGCGCGGAATCGGCTGTTGAAGATGATGCTTGCAGTGTCCGGGCCACGATACCGGGAAGATCGGCGGCCAGCTTCGAGTTCGCGATAACGCGCGTGGCGCCAGCATCACGCGCCGCCTGCTGCGTCTCCAGATCGACATGCGAACCGAACGCGATCACTGGGATCCGCGCCGCACGCGCCGCAACGATGGCCGCTCGCCAGTCTACGCCAGCAATGGCGGTATTCACCAGCGCCAGCGCCGGAGCATCCGCCACGAGCCGCTCCGTGAAATCGGCCAGCGAGCGCGCCGTGCGCACGTCGTAGCCCGCATGCTGGAGCGTCGTGCGCACTTTGACGACGAAAAAGAGGTCGGTATCGAGCAGCATGACGGATTTCAACGATGTCTCGGACTCGCCAGATTCCCGCATACCGATTATCCTCTCAACTCGCCATCTGTCGTCAGCATACTCGCTGGCCCTGCCGCGCGCAGCTAGTCGTCGCTGCTTTCCTGCACCGGGCGGCGGAACTGTTCCGCCAACTCTTCGTTGATGACACGCGGATCGCGCCACATATCTGGCGGATAGCTGTGATGACCGTTGGCGCAGACGCTCTTGCCGCAGGAACGCTCGTGGCTCGTCTGGAAGACGAGGTTATCGTCCTCGACAGTAATCCAGATATGTTTCCGCGAGTAGCCGTCGCCCCATTTGAGCAACAACCCACCGGCATATTCGTCGAAACGTCCCTGGCCATAGAGAAATTCTCGATTGAACTTGCGTAAAATGTCGCGCACATGGCTGGCCGCAACGACCTGCTCAACCTCGGGCCGCATACTGGTAGTGGCGTTCTCGGCAAGGTCGTCGGCAGGGATCGTCTGCTGGCGGGCGGAGTGCTGGGCCTCCTGGATCATCTGCGCGATGCCCTCCGCCTCGTCATTGGTCATCTCGTGAGGCACGCCAAGAATCTTTGGCTTGCCGCCAGCCGCATGATTGCCATCTGCCATCGGGATCACTCCTTCCGTCGCCTTGTCGCCTTCCAGATGTCTACAGGCCAGCGACGGCTCCGCGCATGCTGACCTCTCTTGTAACTAACTCTATCATTCACCCGGTAGCCGCTGCCAGCGACGGAAGAGACGAGAAGAGCGCGGTGACGCGCTATCCCCACATTTCCGTCAGCCCATTGGGCAGGCCGAGCGCCAAGACGGGGTGCGCCGTGGGGGCGAAGGAGAGCGCGGTGAGTGGCGCGGTCAGTTGCCAGTTCTGGAGTTGCTGGCCGGTCCGCGTATCCCAGAGGTCGAGGCGCTGCCCATGGGCAATCGCCAGCAACGCGGCGTCCGATGTCAGCGCGGCGAAAGCGTCGATTGGCACAGGGCCAGTCGCGACAGTGCGGCGAAGGCGTCCGTCGAGCGAGCGGACCTGCATGTGGCCCAGGAAATCCGCCAGGGCGACAGCGGCAAGATCGGGCGTAACCGCCAGCGGAAACAGCAGTCTGCCGTCAGGCTCGATGACCTCGGCGATGCGCCGTGGCTCGACATTGCCACGGTGCGAGCGCGCCTCGATATCCCACAGGCGCAGAATCTGCGAGCGCGGCCTGCCCTCAGGCCGACCAGTCGAAAAAGTCAGGAGTCGGCGGCCATCGGCGGAGAGCGCGCGTTCCCTGACCTGCCACGGGACTGGCTCGGGCCGCTTTTGCCGACCCGCCTCGTAGCAGTGGAGCGGTGTGGCCCATCCCGGATGGATCGGCCCGCTGGCTGGCAGCGGCCGGGTATAGATGGCGGTGCCACCACGCCCACGGTCCGCCCAGTAAAACGGATCGCTCTCGGCGAGCGCCTGAGGAGCATCGGGCAGCGCCAGGCGCAACAACCCCGCCGGATGGGGCAGAAAGACGGCGTCCATCAGACCTGAGGGCGCATTCATCTGGCTCGACCAGCGCCGCGCCCCATCAGCCACGTGCCAGACGGCGAGGCCTAGCGCGAATCCCCACGCTACCACCAGCGCAGCGTCAGCCGAGATACGCACCTCACTCAGCGTACCCGCCTGTCCCGGCGTACCCAATGCCAGCCGCGCCGCTGGGCGATCTCGCGTGGTGTTCCAGAGCGCGATCTGGCCATCGATATGCCCCACAGCCGCCACCGCGCCGCCCTGCGCCAGTGCAACCGAGACGACGGCGCTCGCCTGGCCATCGTCGAAGACCGCGAGGCGGCGCAATGGGCCAGCGCTGGCGGTCACCGATTCGGGACGGCGGGCGGCTTGAGCGGGTGAATGCGGTTGTTGCGGTGGCCGCTGGGGTGGGTGTTGCGGGGTATGCGGTGGCTCCACGTCGGTCGCAGGCGGAGGAGGGCGGCTGGCGTCGTAGTGGCGACGGCGCTCCGGGTCGCTCAGCGTCTGGTATGCCTGATTGAGCGTCTGCATCAGGTGCAGGTTCTCGTCCCCGGCGATGTCTGGATGGTAGCGTCGGGCCAGGCGGCGGTAAGCCAGCCGGATCGTCGCGTCGTCAGCGCTCGGAGGCAGCCCCAGAACAGCATAGTAATCTACTTCGTCAGCCATGGACCGTTACTATTCCCCACATCGCGCGGCACAGTAATCTCTGGCATATCTACGGCCAACCTCTGCCGCGTGTTGCCACAACTCACTCTATGCCGCACGATGCATCGAGAACGGCCAGATCGCACACCCGGTGAGAGCGTCACGACGGGGCAACGTAGTGGGAGATCGTGTATTTACTGGCGTAGTACAACATCGGATCGAGCCACAGGTTGTTCCACTCCACCATATAGTGCAGGTGTGGTCCGGTCGAGTTGCCCGTCGAGCCTTCCAGTCCAATGGGCTGGCCCTGCGTGACGTACTGGCCCACCGAGACGAGCAGCTTGTCCATGTGGCCGTAGACCGTCGAGAGATGGTTGCAGTGGTCGATCTTCACCGACCACCCCAGGCCGTTGGTGGCATCGTAACCAGCCCAGATGACCTGCCCCTGCTGCGCGGCATGAATTGGGTTCCCACGCGGAGCCGCCAGGTCTACGCCGGTATGGTAAACCCATGTGCCATAGACGATGTAGCCGCGCACCCAATAGGAATTCCAGTTCGGCGAGGTCAGCTTGTAGGCAAGCGGATCGCTGCCGCCGTTCGGCCCGCAGAGCGACTCACTGGGAATATTAACGCCAGCGTTCGAGTCCCACCAGTTTGGCCCGAAGCGCGTGTTACCATAATGAGCCGCCTGGAGTGCGGGAATGGCAGGCGGCACGTAGCCTTTGCCATAGTTGGGATCATCGGCAATCTTATAGGCGACGCCAATGCTAATCTCTTCACCGGCATAGAGAGCATTCAGTTCGTAAAACCCGCCGACCTGCACTTTGAATTTCTTGGCGATGCCTTCAGGTGTATCGCCCTGAATCGTGGTGTAGTAGAAATACTTCGGCTGCTTGTTCCAGATCATCGAACTGGCCAACGCCTGGAAGACGGTTCCTCCGCTCGCCTGGCCCGTGCCGAGAGGATAAATCGCAAAGATGCCTGTCACGATGATGCACGCCATCAGCGTCAGCACCGCAATACGCAGTGTCAGTGGACGCTCGCGACGCTTGAGAAACGGCTTGCCCATCGAGACGCCACTCCCGCGGACGATGACGGGCGCTTTTTGCGTATCACTAATCGCGGG
>JAICKD010000367.1 GCA_025928125.1 Ktedonobacterales bacterium | reverse complement strand
TGTGGATGGCGCGGCGCAGATCATGAACACGGGGACGTTTACGCGCGCGAACGATGGGCTAGGGATGGATGAGCGCAACGCCCGCATCGCCGCCGAGAGCCGCACGCGGTCGGTTGACGACGTGCTTGCCGAGGCGGACGACGTTTTTACCCAGTTGTTGACTATGATCGCCGCCTGCCCCGACGAGCTGCTGAACAACGCGAAGGTTCTGGGCCTGCCCGACGATGTGCCGCCGTGGATGCGGGTGGCCAACAACTCCTACCTGCACTACCAGCAGCACGAGCAGTCCATCCGGGCATGGCTGGCGCGGCAGAATGCAGCCACGCACGTGTAAGCTTGATTACCATGTCTGGCTGGTTGGGTCTGCGTCGCTTATCCGCCCATAGGACAGTTTCGGCGCAAAGCCGTCGGACGATTGCGGCGCCACCTCATCGGCGGGTGGCGCAATCTCTTCGAGCAGGGACACGATGCCAATCAGCCAGTCAACTAATGGCGCGATCTCGCCGCTTTTTGCGGGCAGATGCGTCATTCTGAAAGAGCTGTACAGGATGCCGCCAGGGGTTAGTTGGACCGAGTCACGCGCGTGACGCACGAAGGCTTTTCCGCTGACGGCCTGCTGCGCGAACCGCCGCACCCATTCTTCGCGTGGCTGCTGGCCATGTGGCGGGATGACATAGAAGCGCAGGGGAATCAGCCCGCCGCCGAGCTTTCCCGTCATGGCGTGTGCGGCCACGTACGGCGCAATTCTCTGGTGGGCAATCTCGAAGGCGGGCAGCGGGCTGGGCGATGTGACCGTCACCTTGTACCAGTAGCCCTGGTCGGCCGCGACGGCGCCATAATACATGGTCAACCCGCTCACCACCCGCACAGTGCGCCGCCCGCCATAATAGCCGCTCACGGTGTACGTGTGTGCGCTGCCCTCCGGCCCACTAACCTCCCAGCCAAACCGCTGGGCGCTCGCAAGTAGTCCGCGCAGATGGCGTATCCGCCCGATATACGACACATTGAAGAGAGCCAGCGGCGATGTCACTGGTGGGGTATCCGCCAGGGCAGTGAGTACGACCAGGAGCGTCACCGGCAGCGTTATCAGCCATGAGGACGCGGCAGCCATATTGACTGCTGCGTGCCCGCCTCCTCGCACATTCGCCTGGAAGTTCGCCGCGCCGAAGATCGTCAGAAACATCAGAGCCGCCTGAAGGAAAAACACTGGCCCGTAACGTCCAGCGACGGGCAGGCTGCCAATAAGAACGATCAATAGGGCGACTATCGGGATACCCAGCAGCCAGAGCGGCCCGCCGTGGCGCAGGTAATCGAGCAGGCCAACGATTCCAGGATGCGCTCCCGTTTTCCACAGGAATGCGCTCGCCACAGCCACCCAGAGCGCCGATGCGACGATAATGAAGTAGATGGGGAAGCGCCACCAGACCTTGTGAGTCATCCAGTTCGACGCGCCCTCGATGCGCCCCATGATAATTCGCGTCAGCAGCGGAATCAGACCGTACATGGATTCCCTCCGGCATAGACAGGCTCAGCCCTCAACCTCGATGAGCGGCTCAACCGGCGGCATTCCCAGTTGCTTGCGCGCCTCGTTGTTGATGTCGCGTGCATTGGAGAATTCAAAGAACACGAGGGCGCGGTTGCTGGCGTCAAGCGCCTCCTGGTAGCGTTTGGCCTGCATCAGTCCGATGGAGTAGTTGTGCCAGGTCCACGCGCTGCCCTGAGGATACTGGCGGAAATACTCCTGATACGTCGCGAGCGTGTCGTCCAGACGGCCATACGTTTCATAATACTTCGCGAGCCGGTCATAGCCAGCGCGCCTGGCGACAGGCGATGGCGCCAGATCAATCATGCGGCGGATGGCAACCTCCTGCTGCTGTTTGTTTCCATAGCGCTTGTAGTATGAGGACTCGGCATCGGGCAGGCGTGGATGGTTGGGATTGAGCGCCCGCGCCTGTTTCAGCGCCGCCTTCGCGATCAGGCCATATCTGATGTCGCCAGCGCTCGTGGCAACGTAGAGCCGCATAATCCAGGCATCTACCGACAGCGGATCGAGATTGACCGCGGCAGAGGTGTACATCAGGGCCGCCTGAATACCTATGGGGCTATACAGTCCGCCCTGAAGATACGAGAGCGTCAAGATGGTCCGCGCGACTCCGCTCAACGCCAGGTCAATCGGGAGCTTGAGCAGATCGTCGATAACAGGCGTCAGCTTGCGGTAATCGCCTTCGGCATCGGCAATCGCATCGAGCGCGCCCTGATAGATACGCTCCGCCTCGCGCCGGTCAGGGACAGGATTCTCGCCCCAGGGAAGCTGGTTCAGGTCGTTGACCTGTATCATGACGAACGTTGCAGTCTGCTGTCGATCTTGTCTGGAGATGCCGTATAGACCAGCTAAAAACAGGCGTGGCCTGGGGTTGATAAGACCCGCCTTTATCTTCTGGGCGCGCCGCCTCACTAAGTACGGTGTTATCGCAAACAGCAGAATGAGTCCGCCAACGGCGAATACCTGCCAGGCACTCGAATCCATACGCTCATTCCTTTCAGGAAGCCGAGGCGGTTGCCGAAGGCGTCATAGTCATATTGGAATGGTCGTGGCTACGATAGCGATGATGCTATTCACGAGCAAGCGCGAAGCTGCGTAGGCACGAATGCGGGGGCGGATCGTCAATGGAGACCCTTCGGTCTACGCATCATCTGTGGGGGCAGCCATGCGTGAGGTGAGCACCGGGTGAACCGTCTCGATGGGTGTGGCGAAGAGCGAGGGCTGGAGCGGGTCGTCGAAGAGCGTGGCGAAGTCATCGGCGGTGAAGGCGCGCGCCAGCCGCGCGGCAAATGTCTCGCGTAGCTGGCGGATATAGTGATTCGAGTCATAATCGCGGGGGTCGTCGCTCGGCTCGCCATCCTCGGTGGTGTGCAGCAGCGCCGCCTGCCCTCCCTTCGCCCGATAGACGCGCACCTGCTCGCCCCGGTCCCACTGCGTCCGTCCGCTGGCAAGCATCGCCTCATACGGCAACTCGCGGCGGGCGTTCCGTGTCGCCAGATAGCGCGATGGCGTCTTGCTCAGCCGCACCCGCGCCGTCACCAGATGCGTCGCGAGCGTCCGCTGGCGGAGCGCGTCGGCCATATTCAGATAGGCGCGCCGGACGCCAGGCACATCATCGGTCAGCAGGCAGGCGATTGCCTCGCGCAGAAAGACCTCGCCGAATGGCTCGGCCCGGCTGGACCGGAACGCCACCCCGCGCAGCGTGAGCGTGCCATCCCAGGCGAGCAGCGCGTAGTTTTTCGGCTCGTGCGAGAGCATCGCGGCGTAGCGCCCCTCGAATTCCAGCCGGACCAGCGGGGGCAGCAGCGCCGCCACCTCCGCGACAATACACCGCTCGCCCGCTTCGCTCCAGCCCTCCGGCACGGCGAAATAGACGCCATCGGTATCGCCCTCGAGCAGCGTCGCCCCGCGCGCCGCCAGCTCGCGGCAGAGCAGCCCCAGCACCTCGCGTCCGCGTCGGGTAACCTCATTGGCGGCATGCACGTCGGCGAAGCGCGTCAGCCCGGTCGCGCCCATATAGCCATAGGCCGAGTTGACCAGTATCTTCATCGCGGCGGAAAGCGCCTCATCAGTATGCCGCTCGGGCGAACCTACTGGCGCGGCTTTGGCGCGTCCCTTGGCCGCCAGCCGCTGCTCCACCAGCCGATCCACCAGCGCCAGCATCGCACCGAGCCGGTCGCTGGCCGGGCCAATGCGATACTGGCGCATCAGCGAGGGATAGAGGCTCGACACATCGGCCTTGACGACGCGGTTGGCGACGCCCGCCGCGAAAAGATACAGCGCCGCGCCGCTGTGCTCGGTGCCGTCGCTCACTGTTCGCGCGGGAATCGCCGCGCCCGCCCGCAGATAAGCGCGCACCAGCAGCGGATCGAGCACCCCCGTCGCCGGACCCGCATCCGCCAGCCGCTCGTAGCGTCGCGGAGCCATCCGCGCCAGGGCAAACGCCGCGCCGCCCAACAGCCGCGCCACGCCGTCGGCCTCGTTGACGTCGTCCAGAGCATAGCGGCGCACGCGCTCGGGGTCCGCCAGCCATGTGCTATAGACCTGCGCGCCCGCGACATACTCGCGGTCCGGGGAGGCCAACCCAAAGTGCCGCGCCACCGCTTTGAGGCCGTGGCCAGGGAGATCGCGCGCGGCGAAATCGTAGCGCCGCACAGCGTCGAGCGTATCGATCAGCTCGCGGCCGGGGACGGTATAGCGTCCGCGCGCCTCCTCGCGCTCAGCTGGGTCAGCCTCATCGCTGCGCCAGGGACCGTAGCCACGCGAGGCGGGACGCCTGCGCATGCCGCCGCCAAGCCGCCCAATCGCCAGCGTGACGCCCAGCGTCTCGGCGCGACGAGCCAGGAAGGGCAGGTCGAAGCCGTGGAGGTTGTGGTTCTCGATCACATCGGGGTCGCGCTGGCGGATGAGAGCTACCAGCCGCCGGATCAGGTCAGCTTCCGCC
>JAICKD010000655.1 GCA_025928125.1 Ktedonobacterales bacterium | reverse complement strand
TACAACACAGAAAACAGGCGCGATGAGCGACACACTTCGGATGGATTATCTCGTCAGCCCTGGCGCTGGCAATCGCGTTTGGCACGCCGTTTCTCCCTCGCAGAGCCAATCAGACCTCCGTCTGGTGCGGCCTGCTCAATCGGTACAACAGGCCCAACAGGCCCAACCGGCACACATGGCACAACTTACCCTGGAGGCGCTCCACAACCTGACCCGATCCGGCGCTTCATCCTCACCGTCGCGGATGTCGCCCGCCGCGTCGCCACCGGACTCGGGTATCCCGGCCAGGTGACTGCTTCGCGCGAATGCGCGACAGATGACCTGGCCTCGCTGACAATCGTCAGTTTTTATTCCAGCTTTCCCAACTACCTTTGCGTGTGGGCCGGGGCCGCTGGCCGGGCGGAGGCGGAACAACGTTCGAGCAACGCTGTTCGCGCTGCCGCTGATTCGGTACAGGCGCCGGGTAAAAATCGTCCCATACGATACGGGCGACTGGCGAGAGGAGTTATTCACGCATGGCACTGAGCAAAGCCGTCTCCCTCCCCGAGCGTGTGAGCTTCGCGCGGATTCCTGATATCCGCCCAATGCCCAGCCTCATTCAGGTTCAGCTTGACTCGTTCGGCTGGTTTAAGCGCGAGGGGTTGAAAGATCTCTTTGCGGAAATCTCTCCCATCGAGGATTTCACCGGCAAGAACCTGAAGCTCGAGTTTCTCTTTGACGACGACCAGGATCCATTCGAATCACCAAAATATACTGAAGACCAATGCCGCGAGCGCGATGCGACCTACGCCGCGCCGCTCTATGTGAAGGCTCGCCTGACCTATAAAGAGACGGGCGAGATTCAGGAAAAAGAAGTGTTCATGGGCGACTTCCCGCTCATGACCAAAGAGGGTACGTTCATCATCAACGGCGCCGAGCGCGTGGTGGTGAGCCAACTCGTGCGCTCGCCCGGCGTCTACTTCACCGCCGACACCGATCCGACGACCGGCCGCCAGCTCTTTGCCGCCAAGCTGATCCCCAACCGGGGCGCCTGGCTCGAATTCGAGACGAGCAACCGCGACATTCTCTCGGTCAAGATCGACCGCAAGCGCAAGATTCCCATCACGACGCTACTGCGGGCGATGGCAGCCATCGGCGACCGCGATCCCGGCAAGACCAGCGCTACGCCCGACATGAAGACCGACGACGGCATCTTGAAGGCGTTCGAGATGGTGGACGAGCAGGGCAACACCTTCGTCAGTCGCTTCGTGCGCACGACGCTGGAGAAAGACGGCGTCAAGACTCCCGAAGAGGCGCTGCTCGAGGTCTATCGCAAGCTACGCCCGGGCGATCCGGCGACGATTGATAACGCGCGCCAGCTGGTGAACAACCTGTTCTACGCGCCACGTCGCTACGACCTGGGCAGCGTGGGCCGCTACAAACTGAATCGCAAGCTCGATCTAGCGATCCCGCAGACCATTCGCACGCTCACGCAGGATGACGTGGTGGCGATTTTGCGGCGCATGGTTGAGCTGGACGAGGGACGTGGCAAGAAAGACGACATTGACCATCTGGGCAACCGCCGCGTGCGCAGCGTGGGCGAGCTGATTCAGCAGCAGTTCCGTGTTGGTCTGCTGCGGATGGAGCGCGTCATCAAGGAGCGTATGGCGATTGTGCAGGATCCGTCACAGGCCTCGCCAAACCAGCTCATCAACATCCGCCCGGTGGTGGCGGCGATGAAAGAGTTCTTCGGCGGCAGCCAGCTTTCGCAGTTCATGGACCAGACGAATCCGTTGGCCGAGATTGGCCACAAGCGGCGTCTCTCGGCGCTAGGCCCAGGCGGTCTCTCGCGCGAGCGCGCCGGATTCGACGTACGCGACGTACACCATTCGCACTACGGCCGCATCTGCCCGATTGAGACGCCTGAAGGGCCGAACATCGGTCTGATCGGCAACATGGCGACCTACGCGCAGATTAACTCGTACGGCTTCATCGAGACGCCGTACCGCAAGGTAATGCATGCGATGGAGGCCAACCATCCCGAGTTGATCGGTCAGGCGCTCTCTCGCGACGTGCTCGACAAGAAGGGCGCGGTGCTCGTTCCACGCGGCACGAAGGTGGACGAGAAGGTGGTCGAGGCGCTGAAGAAGCACCAGGGCAAGGTGGACATCGAGCCATGGGTGACGATGGACGTGGACTATCTGACTGCCGATGAGGAAGAGAAGTTCGTGATCGCCCAGGCCAACGCGCCACTCAGCGATGACGGCCACTTCCTCGGCAACCGGGTGCTGGCGCGCTATAACGGCAACTTCGTGCAGGAGCCAGCCAGCCGCGTTGACTATATGGATATCTCGCCGCGCCAGACGGTGAGCGTGCCTGCCGCGCTGATTCCATTCCTGGAACACGACGACGTGAACCGCGCGCTCATGGGCGCGAACATGCAGCGCCAGGCGGTGCCGCTGCTCCGGCCGCAGTCGCCGATTGTCGGCACGGGCATCGAGCGCCAGGTGGCGGTGGACTCTGGCCAGGTGGTGGTGGCGCCCGCCGATGGTGAGATCACCAGCGTGACGGCGCGCCAGATTACCGTGGTGGACGATGAGGGCGTCGAGCATGAGATGCGGCTGCGCAAGTTCATTCGCTCGAACCAGGGTACCTGCATCAACCAGCGTCCCATCGTCAACAAGGGCGACCGTGTGGCG
>JAICKD010000135.1 GCA_025928125.1 Ktedonobacterales bacterium | reverse complement strand
GTCATTGTGGGGTTGAGGGCATTCATCGCGCTTTGGAACACGATGGCAAGCTCGCTCCAGCGAATTGCCCGCAACTCGGCTGGATTCAGGCGCAGAATGTCTATCGGCTCTGCTGCCATCGAGCTTCCAGAGTGGTCGGATTCGCGCCCGTAGTAGAGCACTTCGCCACGAGTAATCTCGGCGGGCGGACGGAGCAGGCGCGTGATCGCATAGGCCATCGTGGACTTGCCGCTGCCACTTTCCCCCGCCAGACCAAGAATCTCGCCACGGCGCAACCGCAGGCTCACATCGCTTACCGCGTGGACCTCGCCGCTCTCGCTCAGATAGTCCACGCACAGATGACTCACGTCCAGAATCGTTGAATGTGCATTGGTATTCAAGTTCATGCTGCCGCAACCGCCTTTCCGCGTCGCACGCGGCGCTTGAGTTGGCGTAGGCGTGGATCAGCAACTTCGTCAATGCCAAAGTTCAACAGAGCCAGCCCAGCCCCCAGTAGCGCGATGCAAAGTCCCGGTGGGGCAAACCACCACCATGCGACCTGAAAGAGCGCGCTGCCGGTCTGTGCGTCGTAGAGCATCGTTCCCCAGCTGATGGTCTGATTTTCACCGAAGCCGAGAAATTCCAGAGCGGCAACTGCCAGAAGTACCTGAATAGTGGTGGTAATGAAGCTGGCGGCGACAATGGCAATCTCATTGGGGAGGATTTCCAGAAAGATGATCCGCCACGTTTTTTCCCCAACGGCGCGCGATGCCGTGACAAACTCACGATTGCGCATCGAAAGCGTCTGAGCGCGCAGCACCCGCGCGCCCCATGGCCAGTTCGTCAGCGCAACGATAATGGCAATCGTGAGCGAGGAACGGTTGAAGTATTCGACGGCGACGACTGCGAGTGGAAACGCCGGGACAACCAGAAAGACGTTGGTAATGACGGAGAGAGCATCATCAACGATACCGCCGAGATAGCCGCCAACCAGGCCAACGGCTATCGAGATAACCATGACCATCAATCCGGTGATGAAGGCCCACATCACGGAGTTGCGGGTTCCGACGACCAACTGTACGAAGACATCCTGGCCGCCCTGGTTCGTTCCTAGCCAGTGTGCCGATGACGGCGGTTGCACCAGATCTTTGGTGTAGGCAAATGGGTTCTGGCGAATGACGATTGGACCTATGATTGCCACCAGAATGAAGATCGCGACAATGATACTGCCAGCCGTCACTTTGCGGTTGATCGTCACCATGCCCCAGCAGCGACGCAGCGCTTGGCGGATACCTGTGAATACTCTTGTCATCCCACCTGATTGTCGTGGCGGCATGGCTGATACTCCGCCCGCCTTGTCGGCTGTTGTTGCTGATATGGGTGGTAGCGGCGTCTGCTTCATGGTCATGCGCTCCTCTCCTGGCGCACGCGCGGGTCGAGCACGGAATAGAGCACGTCAACCACCAGATTCATCATCACGGTTGCCACGATGATGAGTAGGAGAATGCCGTCCGCCAGGAAGTAGTCTTGCCCCTGGATGGCCTGGAAGAGCGCGTAGCCAATGCCCGGATATGAGAAGACGATTTCAACCAGGAGCGCGCCGCCGACCACCGTTCCTAATGCGATGGCGAAGCCGGTCACACTGGGCAGGATTGCGTTGCGTGCGGCATACGCGAACATGATTCGCCGCTGCCGCAGTCCCTTTGCCTGCGCCATCAACACGTAATCTTCCGAGAGGGTTGTCACCATCGAGTTGCGCATGGTCAGCATCCAGCCCGCAACGGTTGAGATGATTAGCGTGAGTGCGGGAAGGATGGCGTGGTATGCCGCACTCAGGAGAAAGTCGAGGTTCCAGCCAGGAGTCAGCGAAAGATCATAGCCATCGGAGAAAGGGAACCAGCCAACGGTGAAGGCAAAATAAACGGCCATCAGTGCGAGCCAGGGATACAGGATTGAGTAGAAAAATGTCATCACCGACGAGAGCAAGGTATCCACCGCTGTGCCACGCTTCCAGGCGACGACGATGCCGAGGAGCGTCCCTAGCGTGAAGCTCAGTATGACGCTGACCGTGAGGAGCACGAAGGTGAACTTGATGTCTTGCCCAATGATGTCGGTGACGTTATGTGGGTAGAAGGTGGTTGAAACGCCGAGATTGCCGTGTATCAGGTTGTTGAGATACGAAATATACTGCACCCAGAGCGGGTCAGTTGTGTTCACCCCGAATTCGATCTCCAGCGCCTTGAGTGTCGCGGGATTCACCGCGCCGTGTTGCGAGAGCCGGTCATAAACGATCTCCGCGGGATTCCCTGGCGCCAGGCGAGGTAAAAAGAAGTTGATGGTCACCGCAGCCCAAACCGCCAGCAGATAGATGCCAATGCGACGAATCACGTGACGCACTATGCGACTCCTTCTGCGTGTGGCTGTCTGGGGCTGATAGCAGGTGGATGGTTCAGTTGACCATCCACCTGTGGACTGGTGGCGAGGGGATGAACTCTCGCGACTTCATCCCCAGCGCCGAATTAAGAAAGACCTGTCTTCTACGCTGGCGTCAAGTGCAGGATGACCTGCTCGTTATCGCCAGCCGCGAGTTGATAGGCAGAGCCAATCGCGTAGGGGTTCTCCGGTGTTGGCCAGCCGGTCCAGTTGACGGTTGTGTATTCAAAGAACTGGATGGCGTCGAGCACAGGGATAACCGGGAGTTGCTCGGCCATGATCTTGGTCAGCCCCTGGATTGCCTGGACTTGCGCGGCAGAGTCTGAGGTCGAGGCATACTGCTTGAGCAGTTGATCCGTCGCCGGATCGTTCCAGCCAGCCCAGTTTGTCGCGCCCGTGCCGTTAATATGCGAGCTATTGAGCAGCGGCTCCAGGTAGTAGTAGGGTGTCGGGCCAAAGAAGCCGCCGGTCATGGTCAGGTCGAAGTTGTGCGAGGCGCGGTCGGAGCGGAAGTCGTCATCCGACACCTTGTTCAGCGTCAGGCCAATGCCTGCCGCCTGGAGATTCTGCTGAGCAATCTGCAAGTCCTGCACATAGTCAGAGTAATCGCCCGGAACCGTGACCTTGAAGTTGAGTTTATTGCCCTTGGCATCGGCATAGATGCCGTCGGAGCCTTTCTTGAAGCCAGCGCCCTCAAGAATTTGGTCAGCCTGGGCAGCATTGGCCGCTGGGAACTCAGGCAGCTTCCCGTTGTACTGCGCGTCCAGGTATTTCTCCTGGCCGGGCATCAGCCCTGTGGGGCTGGCGGGCTGCTCTAGTCCTGCCTCACCGGCGGTGGACATCTGCTGGCGGTCGAGCGCGACGCTGATGGCCTGGCGCACGGGGAGTTGCGCGAGCAACGGATTCTTGAGGTTTGGCACAATCTGCACCGGCACAACTGGCACCATGTAGACGTGGTTGTGTTCTGGATCTTTGGCGACAAACGCCGTCTGTAGGGCGGCATTGAAGATGCCGGTCCAGTCTGCCTGGTGGCTCGCCATCTTGAGCAGGGCGGTATCGTTGCTATTGACGACCGGATAATCCAGCTCGTCTACCTTCACCTTATCGGCCTGCCAGAAGGTCGGATTCTTGACGTACTTGATGACCTGCGCGTCGAAGCTCTTGAGCTTCATGGGTCCGGTGCCGACGGGATTCGGATTGACATATTTTGTCGGGTCGCCTACGCTGGACCACAGATGCTCTGGTACGATATACGTTTGCTCGATGAACGGCAGCAGGGTCGGCGCGGCATCGGTAAACTTCATGACCACCGTGTTGGCGTCTGGCGCCGTCACACTGGAGAAGTGCTGCCACAGCCCAGAGGAATCGGCCGCGGGGTATTGCTTGAGCAAATTGAACGTGAACGCGACATCATTCGCGCTGAAGGCCTTGTCGTCAGACCACTTGACGCCCTGACGAATCGTGAAGGTCAGCGTCATGTTGTCGGCGCTATACTGGTGACCAGTTGAGAGCATCGGTGTTTCCTGGCCAGTAACGCCATTCACGTAGGCCAGGTTCTCATACACCAGGCCATCGACGCCACAGTTCACGTTCGGACTAAAGGGACTCATGTTCTGAGTAAACGAGCCACCAACGGAGCAAATAGCTGTCAGTTTGCGTGTGCCGGAATTGCCCTGCGTGGTACCACAGGCGACCAGCACGATGGACAACATTGCGAGAAACGTAAAGGCCAGCGACGTCGCTTTGCCTTTCGCCCAGCGAGAGCCTGGGGGGAAAGTGCCAGGAGTCATTCCGATCCTCCTCAGGAGTCATGTGGCGCCGCGTTGCCACGCAGGTTCCGCGACACAGACGGACCTTTTGCGCAAGGAAGTGCGATGAAGAGACCCAACCTCGAAATACGCGCGATGCATACGATGCGTGGGATATGCCTGCTGGCCGAGACGCTTACAGCGACGTATCTGGATGACCAGTGCCAGCGTGCTGGTGGTGCGGACTCAGCCCTCCTCTCTGGCGACAGTGGCTCTTATCGACAGTCTTGTTGACAGGCGGAAGTCGAATTGACACGACCGGGCCGCGTTGGAAGTCACTATAAAGTAGTCTTGGGTATTTGTCAAGATGTCTAGTGGTCTATACCATACCTGGTATCATATTCATGTAAAACGCTGCGGTCGATCTGCCTTTTGCGTACCAGCTATGGTCGCTGAGCGCCGAATTTACCATGGAGGGATACTGATGACATCGCCGATGGCATCCTGGCTTGCGCGCGAAATAGCCAGTCAACCCGCATTGATCGAGGAACTGCTGGCGCGAGAGATTCCTCATATCGCCGAGATTGTGGCGCGCCTGCCAGCCTTCTCGTACATCGTAATCGCTGCCCGCGGCTCGTCCGATCACGCGGCGACCTACGCGGTATACACCTGGGCAGCGTTGGCTGGCTGGCCGGTCGCGTTGGCCGCACCCTCGCTCTACACGCTCTACGAGACGCCGCCACGGTTGGACGGCGCGCTGGTCGTGGGAATCTCACAGTCAGGTCAGTCACCAGATATCGTTGCGGTCGTATCCGAAGCCCGACGCCAGGGACGCCCGACACTCGCCATTACCAATGACCGAAACTCACCATTGGGGAACACTGCCGATGAAGTCGTCGAGTTGGGTGTCGGTATCGAGCAAAGTGTCGCCGCGACCAAGACCTATCTTGCGCAGTTAGCGGTTATTGCCATCTTCGCAGCCGCCTGGAGTGGCAGCACCGAGCGGCTGGCTGATCTGCGCGCCGTGCCTGCTGCTCTGAATGCGACGCTCCAGGGAACAAGCGATATCACCGCGCGCATTCAGCGCTATCGTGACGTGGCAGGGTTCACCGTTATCGGCCGCGGTTTCAACTACGCCACCGCGTTTGAATTGGCGCTCAAATTGAAAGAGCTGACCTCTATCCAGGCGATAGCCTACTCCTCCGCCGATTTTCGGCATGGCCCAGTGGCCACTATCAGCAACGGGTCGCCTGTCATTCTCGTCATGCCCAGGGGCGCCGCGTATGCGGATATGTACGAGTTGGCGCTCGGGCTACGTCAGCGCGAGGCCGATCTGCTAGTGATCTCAGATGTGCCAGAGGGATTGGCGCTGGCCACGACACCACTTCCGCTTGCTGTCGCTGCGCCTGAGTGGCTTAGCCCGCTGACGACGATACTACCGGGGCAAAAGCTCGCACTGCAACTGACACTCGCGCGCGGCATGAATCCCGACGCGCCACGTGGTCTGCAGAAGGTGACGCGGACACTCTGACGACTCGATACGTGGCGACTAGAGGCCAGCGAGTCGGGCGCGCCAGCCATCGGTGGAATAAGCGAGCTTGCCGCGGCAGAATGTCGCCTGAAGCGTCAGGTCGGGAGAGAACAGAAGCAGGTCAGCATCATTGCTGGGGTGTAGACGCCCTTTACGGTCGTCAACGTGAATAGAGCGCGCTGGATTGAGCGTCAGCATGCCTACCGCCTCGGAGAGCGAGACCGGCATCATGCGTAAGATGTTGCGTAGCGCCTGGTCCATCGTGAGCACGCTGCCGGTGATAGTGCCGTCCGCCAATCGGGCTGCCCCTCGCTCCACATGGGCGGGCTGCCCGGCGAACTCAAATGTGGCGCCTTCTTTCCCCGCGCCAGCCTGGGCGTCGGTGATGACAATCGTACGGTCGGCGCCGAGCGTTTTGGTGATAACCGTGACCATGGCCGGATGAACATGTACGCCGTCTACAATCAACTCGCCTGTCACCTCAGGTGACAGCGCAACGGCTCCCAGCGGCCCTGGCTCACGGTGCAGCAGCGGGCGCATGGCGTTACAGCAGTGGGTTATATGGGTGATGCCTAGCTCGATAGCTTCGAGCGTCTGTTCAAAGGTCGCGTCAGTATGGCCAATGCTGACGGTGACGCCAGCCTCGACTAATCGCCGGATGACCGGCGCCGCGCCAGGCAGCTCAGGCGCGAGAGTGATGAGCCGCAGATGTCCAGAAGATAACTCTAGAAGTGCGCTGGTTTCGTCCAGATCGGGCAGCCGCAACCACGATGCGAGGTGCGCGCCACGCCGCGCCAGGTTGATATAAGGGCCTTCGAGGTAGATACCGACTGGCTCTGCACCTGTGCCATCATGCTCGCATGCTACCACCGCCGCCTCGAGTTGGGGAATTGGTAGAGCATCGGGTACTCCTACTACAGCAACCAAAAAGGATGTGAGGCCGGTGCTCGGCGCCCAGTGCGCGAACGCGTCAATCTCGGCAGGGTCGCTGGTGTGCAGATTAAAGCCGCCGCCGCCATGCGTATGGATATCCATGAAGCCAGGCGTGAGGATCATTCCGTCGACATCGAAGGTCGGCATATCGGAATCAGCGTCATGCATATCTTCCGTAAGCGCTTCGAGTTTGCCGTCGTCGACGATCACTGCGCCGGACGCCCGGTCCGTTGAAGCATCCACCAGCCGTGCGCCGCGCAACATAAACCGCATCAGCCTGCCCTCCGTTGAACTGGTTTGTAGGTGCGAGTCTGTGTGCCATCTGTTCTCACGATAAGCCGGACGTCTCACGACGGAAGGTCGTTGGCCCGCTGCACTTGACAAGGTTAAGAACCTATGCGACCATAGCGGCAGTGATGTGGTCTATACAACATGTCAAGTATACCATGCAACTACGTTGTACCATACCGAGCCGTTCAAGGCAAGAGGGCTCATATGCCTTCTTTCTCTGTATGCTCCTGTGATACAGTGTCTGACAGGGATTGACGCCACCAAGGGAGAAATCAATGGTTCTGGATATCATTCACAGAAACAGTCCTATCCCGATCTACTACCAGCTCAAAGAAATCTTGCTCAAAAAGATTCGTACCGGCGAGTGGGCTCCGGGCGAACTCATCCCGTCCGAGCGCGAGTTGTGTGAGACCTATGGCATCAGCCGCATGACCGCCCGCCAGGCCATCTCTGATCTTGTCAACGAAGGGGTGTGCTACCGCGAACAGGGCCGGGGCACATTCGTCAGCCCGCGCAAAATACAGCAGCAACTTCAGCATCTCTCCGGCTTTACCGACGATATTCGCGCCCGTGGGCAGCTCCCTGGCACCAAGGTGCTCGTCTCGGCGATGCGGCCCGCGAATGAAACCACCGCGGACCGTCTGCATGT
>JAICKD010000491.1 GCA_025928125.1 Ktedonobacterales bacterium | reverse complement strand
GAGGCCCTCTACCATCGCTGGGTCAGCTGGCGGCTGGGCGACCTGCGCGATGCGCCGCGCGTCATTCGCGAGAAACAGGTTGACCTGGTGCTGATCGCGCTTTCCCCGCGCGAACGGCATGAGGCAAGCTGGCTCATCAGCAGCCTGGCGAACCTGCCAGTGCAACTGTATGTGCTGCCCGATGTGGTGACAGAGACCGCCAAGATCGCCGTGGACGAGATCGACGGCATCCCGGTAATTGGCCTGACCGAATCGGCCATTTCAGGGTGGAATGCGCGCGTCAAGCGGCTGATGGACCTGGCGATCTGCATACCGGTCCTCATTCTTGCGACGCCGCTGATGCTGCTCATCGCGCTGATCGTCCGGCTGGATTCACCGGGTCCGGCGCTCTTCAGGCAGGAGCGTATCGGCCAGCACAACCGTCGCTTTGTCATGCTCAAGTTCCGCACCATGCGGGTGGATACCGAGCAGCGTATGAAAGACGCAGCCGAGCGGACCGCCACTAAAGATCTGATACACAAGCGCCGCGACAACCCCAACATCACCCGGTTCGGCGCCTTCCTGCGTCGCACCAGCCTGGACGAATTGCCGCAGCTGCTCAATATCCTGAAGGGCGATATGTCGGTCGTCGGCCCGCGCCCCGAACTCCCCTGGATCGTGGAGCGCTATCGCGCCTGGCAGTACCGGCGGCTTCTCGTGCCACAGGGGCTGACCGGCTGGTGGCAGGTCAACGGCCGCAGCAACCGCGTGCTGCACCTGCACACCCAGGACGACATCTTCTATGTGCGCAATTATTCCCTCTGGCTCGATATCAAGATATTGCTGATGACGATCAAGATTGTGCTCACAGGGCGCGGCGCCTTCTAACTTGCGGAGCGCTTGGCGCCGTGCTCCAGCGGGACGACCGCCGCCCCTGTGTCGTATGCTGATAGTGTGTTCACTTTTTCAGCTACGTCAACCGTCGAAAGGAGCCGCACGGGTGAGTACAACCGGAATCAAGAAGCCAGATACATCGTCGCGGCGAGACGCGCATGCTCAGCGGCCACTGCCAGCCGTTACCGGCGACTTCTACAGTATCGCCACCACTGTGAGTGAAGACGATAAGGCGATCCTGGCGCGGGTGCGCGCCTTCATGGAGTCTGAGGTCGCGCCGATCATTAACGACTATTGGATACGCGCCGCCTTCCCCTTCGAGCTGATTCCCAAGATGGCCGCGCTCGATATCACGGGCATCTCCTACAGTGGCTACGGCTGCGCGGGGAAGACGACAGTGCTGGACGGCCTACTCGCTGTCGAGATGGCGCGGATCGATCCCTCGATTGCGACGTTCTTCGGCGTCCACAGCGGCCTGGCGATGGGCAGCATCTATCTCTGCGGCTCTGAGGAGCAGAAGCAACAATGGCTTCCCGTGATGCGGCGGATGGAGAAGATCGGCGCCTTTGGGCTGACGGAGCCGGAGGTTGGCTCTGGGGCGTCCGGCGGCCTGATGACCACGGCGCGCCGCGAGGGTGATGCGTGGGTGCTCAACGGGCAGAAGAAGTGGATCGGCAACGCCACCTTCGCCGATGTCACCGTCATCTGGGCGCGCGACGAGGCCGACAATCAGGTCAAGGGCTTCCTGGTCGAGAAGGGGACGCCTGGCTTCACCGCCGAGAAGATGGAAGACAAGATGGCGCTGCGGGTCGTCCAGAACGCGCTGATTACGCTCAAAGACTGCCACGTCCCGGAGGCGAATCGCCTGCAAAACGCGCGCTCTTTCCGCGATACAGCCGCCGTGCTACGGATGACGCGGGCAGGCGTCGCGTGGCAGGCGGTCGGCTGCGCGATGGGCGCGTACGAGCACGCGCTGGCCTACGCGCAGAAGCGCAAACAGTTTGGCAAACCCATCGCCAGCTTCCAACTCGTGCAGGACTTGCTCGTGGGCATGCTGGGCAACATCACCGCATCACAGTGCATGGTGCTGCGGCTCTCGCAGATGCAGGACGCCGGGGTGATGAACGACGAGCACGCCTCGCTGGCTAAGGCGTTTTGTACGAGCAAGTGCCGCGAGACGGTCGGCTTCGCGCGCGAGCTGCTTGGCGGCAACGGCATTTTGTTGGAAAATCAGGTGGGGCGCTTCGTGGCCGACGCTGAGGCGATCTACTCGTATGAGGGTACCCGCGAGATGAATACGCTGATCGTCGGGCGGGCCGTGACGGGCTTCAGCGCGTTCGTGTAGTGGCTGGCGGCTGAAGCCGCGCCTAGGGGATGCGCTTGCGCGCATCCGCGAAGCCTGCCTGCGCAGGCTCCAGAGAAAGAGCGAGATGCACACTCTGCAGCCCGCGAAGGGCAGCCGCGCGAGCCGAGGCACGAGGCGAGAAGCGCACGACGAGCGCGCGGAGCGGCAGCGGCCCGAAGGGCGGGCTTTGCCGCCGCAGGCGCTTAGGCGCGACTTTAGTCGCCAGCCCATTCTGATTGGTTCGACAGGAGAGTGGCAACGTGGCACTGGAAGGGTATACGCTCGCAACCATTCGCGATTTCGTGGGCAAAGAGCTTGGCGTCTCGGACTGGGTCACGGTGGACCAGCAGCGCATCGATGCCTTCGCCGACTGCACTGGCGACCACCAGTGGATCCATGTGGATGTCGAACGCGCCAAACGCGAGAGTCCGTTCGGCGGCACTATCGCCCATGGCTACCTCACCTTGTCATTGTTGCCGATGATGCAGATTCAGGTGGGTACGCTGCCGGAAGGGGTCACGGCGGGCATCAACTATGGCGCCGACCGCATCCGTTTCATCACGCCAGTGAAGGCGGGCGCGCGCATCCGCGACCGCGTCACGCTGGTCAACGCCGAAGAGAAAGGCGGCGGGCGCGTGCTAATAACCTCGCGCCACACCGTCGAGATCGAGGGCGAGGAGAAGCCCGCGCTGATCGCCGATACGCTAGCGATGCTGCTGGGATAACGGCCATAACGGCCATAATAGCGTGACCAATCAACTTCAGCATGGAAGGGAGGTGTCAGCAGTTTAGCGGTTCTTGCGTGTGTTTAGATGACGCCGGGCCAAGCGTGTGAGGCACGCGCCGGGCGAAGGGAGAAGCACATGGCGGAAAGCGTCTACAAGGTCATAACGCTCGTTGGGACGAGCACGGAGTCGTGGGAAAAGGCAGCCAACGCCGCGCTCACGATGGCGAAGCACAGCCTGCGCGACCTGCGCGTGGGCCGTGTCATCGAACAGGATGTTCACATCGAGGAAGGTCAGCCGCTGACCTATCGCATCAAGCTCGAAGTCTCGTTCAAGTACGAGGGCGGCTCCTGATAACGCCCTGATATCGCCGTCGGGGGATGACAGGCGCCGCCATTGATGCGCACCGTCATCCCCTATTTGTCGGTGTTATGGCATTATGCCGAATGCAGAGCGCGCATCTCATACCGCTTGTGGTGAGGGTGTTGGCGCAGACCCTCTCCCCCAGCCCCTCCCCGCGCCGGGGAGGGGAGCCAGAATGCCAGCAACGCGCCCTCTGGGTCTGGTTCCCCTCTCCCTGCAAGGGGGAGGGGTTAGGGGAGGGGGCG
>JAICKD010000080.1 GCA_025928125.1 Ktedonobacterales bacterium | reverse complement strand
GAGGTTTGTCATGGCTGATCGTACGAATGATACTGTTCCCGTGCGCACGCGCTATGCGCCAAGCCCCACGGGATTTCCCCATATTGGCAACTATCGTACCGCGCTCTTCGAGTGGCTGGCGGCGCGGCACACTGGCGGCAAGTTTGTGCTGCGGGTGGAGGATACTGACCGCAAGCGGCTGGTATCCGGCTCGATTGAGGCGATACAGGAAGGGCTAAAGTGGCTCGGCCTGGAATGGGACGAGGGGCCAGATGTTGGCGGCCCGTACGGCCCCTACACACAGTCGGAGCGGCTAGACCTTTACCGCAAGTATGGCGAAAAGCTGATAGAGCAGGGCGACGCCTACCGCTGCTACTGCACCGAGGAGCGGCTGGCGCAGATGCGGGCCGACCAGGAGGCGCGCAAAGAGCCAACGCGCTACGACCGCCGCTGCCGCTATCTGACGCCGGAGGAGCGCGCCGCCAACGAGGCGGAGGGGCTGCCGTCGGTGATTCGCTTCGCCGCGCCCATCGAGGGGACGACGACTTACCACGATTTCTTGCGCGGCGACATCACCTTCGACAACAGCACGATTGACGACATGATCCTGCTGAAGTCGGATGGCTATCCCACCTACAATTTCGCCAACATCATCGACGACCACCTGATGGACATCACCCATGTGATTCGTGGCGAGGAGTATATCTCCAGCGCGCCACGCTACGCCCAGGTCTATCGCGCGTTTGGCTGGGAGGAGCCGACGGTGGTGCATGTGCCGCTGGTGCTCGCTCCTGACCGCTCGAAGCTGGCGAAGCGGCATGGCGCGCTGCCGCTGCTGGACTATCGCGACAAGGGCTATCTGCCGGATGCCATCTGCAACTTCCTGCTGCTGCTCGGCTGGTCGTATGATGACAAGAAAGAGTTCTTCACGCGCGAAGAGATGATCGAGGCGTTCGACGATCGGCGTATCGGTACGTCGCCCGCGATCTTCGACGTGACCCGGCTCGACTGGTTCAACGGCCACTATATCCGCGCGCTTTCGCCGGAGCGGTTGACCGAGCTGGCACTGCCTTTCCTGCTCAAAGGGCTGCCAGCGGATGTCGCCGCGACGGTGGATCCGTCGTTTGCGCGTCAGGTCTTCGTGCTCGATCAGGAGCGCTTCAAGACGCTGGCCGATGTTCCGCTGCTGACATCGTTCTTCTTTATCGAGCAGCCAGAGTATGATGCGCAGCTATTGCTTGGCAAGGGAATGGATGTCGAGCGGGCGACGAAGGCCCTGGATGCGGTGATCGCCGTGCTGGGCGAGCAGTCTGAGTGGACGCCTAAGGCGCTATTGCGGGCGCTAGATGGAACGGTCGAGCGGCTGGGATACATCCGCACCAAAGCGGACGGCAGCCAGGTTCCCGACCGCGGGCCAGTCTTTATGCTGGTGCGCGTCGGGGTCAGCGGACGCAAAGAAACGCCTGGACTCACTGAGATGATGACGGTGCTGGGACGCGAGCGCGTGTTACGCCGCTTGCAGGCAGCGATGGAGCAACTACGGACGCTGGCGGGCTAGCCACGATATGTGATGCGTGCCGCCAGCGACGTGAGTCGTGCTGTTGAGAGGGGGGAACGAGATGGCGCTCCTGGTTGATAGCGCGTGGCTCGACGATGTGGCGCAGGTCTGCCGCGATTTCCCGGTGGTCGGCGTCACGACGAACCCGACGATTGTGCTGGCGGCCGTCGAGCGAGGGCAGAAGCTCTCACTCGTCGATCTGGCCCGCGAACTGCTTGCTCTCTGCCCTGGCCCGGTCTTTCTGCAGCCGGTCGCCGAGGGCGCGGATGAGCTGGTGGCGGCGGGGCGCGAATGTCTGGCGATTGACCCGGCGCGTATCGTCCTCAAGCTGCCGATGACAGCCGATGGGCTGCATGCGGGCAAGCTGCTGGGGAGCGAAGGCGCGCGAATCGCCTTTACCGCCGTCTACACCTTGCCGCAGGCCTATCAGGGATTGCTGGCGGGCGCGGAATGGATCATCCCGTACTTCGGTCGGCTGCGACGCGCCGGTCTGGATGCGTGCGCCCGCATTGGCGAGATGGCGCGGCTTCTGCGCGCGCAACACGCCGAGACGCGGCTCATGGTCGCCAGTCTCAAATCGCCAGACGATGTGATCGAGGCGACACTGGCGGGCGCGCACGATATCACCGCTCAGCCAGACGTTATCCGCGCGATGGTCCACAGCCCGCTTACCAGTGACGCGCTGGCCGGTTTCGCCAACGACTGGCGGCTTGTCCAGCAGGCGCTCGAGCAGGGATGACCCCACCACGACCAGGTGAGGCCATCCACTGTGACCCGCTGACTCACGGCTGCTAACTCGTCGGCGGACTTGGTGGCTGACTCACGGCCGCGGGCGGTGAAGGAGCGGCGGCAGACGCCACTGCCGGAGCGATCGCAGGCGCTGGACGTTCGGCGGCACGAGCGCGCCTCCAGCGTCGCACCAGCAGGAAGATGACCACCACTGGGATGACGTAGATCGCGAAGGTCGCCAGCCAGATCAAGACAGAGACGAGTCCCTGGCCGAATCCGAGGGCGGCGGTCAAAGCATCATGGAATGTCTGCCCAGGATTCCAGGGCGCTGATGGCGAGTCCGGCGCTGCGGTATAGAACGGCATAAGTGTGATCGTCACCATATAGTATGTCGTCTGGCCGTTCAGCGCGTTGAGATGCGCCTCGATCTGCTCGATCTGCCCCTCGACATCTGTCAGTCGCTGCTCGATGGCGAGCGTATCAGAGAGGCTCTTTGCCTGGCTCAGCAGCGCCAGCAGCCGGTCCTGTTCGGTGTGCAGATTCTTGAGCCGCGATGTGGTATCCACATAATCATTCGAGACATCCTGCACTGACTCATGGAGATTGTTCAGCGTGCCATGGTGCGTCTGCGCATAGCCCGCAAGGTACGAAAACACCTGCGGGTAGGCGGACGCTGCCACCGAGAAGGTCATCGTGATTTGATAGCGGTTGGTGGCCTGCTCCTGGTAGGTGACGCCTGCTGAGCTGGAGCGGGGGTCCGTTGCCGCGATCCAGTGCTGAAGATCAGTCGCGGTTGCGCGTGTGTCGGAGAAGGTCATCGAGACAGCGAGCGTCTTGATAAGATATTGTGGACCAGATGTGCTCGACTGTCCAGTTCCCGCCGTCGCCGCTGGCCCGTAGACTGACTGGTCCGTCGATGAGTTGGACGATGCGCCAGTATTAGGCCCTGCGGTTGAAGCGTTGCTATTCGACGCTCCACATCCCGCCAGCACAGTGAGTACGACGAGCGCCAACGCCACACCGGCCGCAATACCCCATCGAGTCCATCGCCGCTTGCTCATGATCTTCCCTCCCTTTGGCATATGGAAGCGTGCCAGTCAACCGTTCCTTTGGCCTTACTACGTCGCCAGCTTGCCGGATATCACGCGCTCAGGCAGGGGTCCACCATGGGCGTTAGCAGGTCAATGCGTGGCGTTATGCTCAGCAATGAAGAAACAGACGGCGAACGGCGATGAATTGTTCCATTGCTTCTTCTCGAAATGGAGAGACAACGAGGAGGTCAGATGCCGAGGTGGCTGCGATGGTAGAGCAGGTAGAGCAGGAACGCCTGGCGATAGTCTTCCATGGCGACGTTCGAGGAGCGCGTCACGCGATCGGTGAGCGCGAGGATTCCCTCGGCGATGCGCAGGTCGGCCTCGTCCACAAACCCAGATTGGCGCAGGGCATCCAGCACGGCTGATGGGTCGGAACCGTTATAGGATAGCCCATAGCTTTCCGCCGCCCGCCGGACATACGCCTCCAATTGATAGCGCAACTGCCAGAAGACCATCTGGTCGGCATGCGTCGATGGGTTCGCTGGCTGCCCATTGCTGTGCGGCTGGGGTTGCGGCTGGGGTGGCCTCGGCGTGGACGCCTGGACTGGTGGAGTGTTTGGCGCGGATTGCCACGGCGCTGCGGCAGGCGTCGTGGCGGGACGAGGCACTGCGGGATAACTCTGCGGGTGGCTTTGCGCGGCTAGGTGTGACGGCGCTGGGTACGACGGCGCTGGACGCGAGGACACCGCCGGAGTGACGGTTGTATCCGGCTGCATATCCTGAAGATAGTCGCCGTAGAGCTCGTAGAGGTCTTCCGGCAGCTCACGTGGGGCCGCAGCGCCGTTCCTGGACGGAATAGACGCCGCTGGCATCGGACTTGTGGGTTGGTCGGTAGGCCTGCGCGATCCACTGACTGGCTGTGGGGGAGCAGGCTGTGTTCCCGTCGCGTTGATGCCGAGCGCGCCGAACGCGGCGGCAAATCCTGTCGCGGAGACGGGTACCGTCAGATCATTCGCGGTATTAGTATTGAGCCATTGATCGTTGCTGGGAGAAGGATTCGCTACTGGACTCGCGAGTGCGGGAGGACGGCGCGCAACGTCGGCTGGCTCAGCCTGGGGTACGAAGCCGCTGTTGCTGTAATCGTCGATGCGCGAGCGAATGATCGCCGCCTCAAGAATCCTGGTGGTGCGTTCGTAGTCTTCCTGCGATAATTTGCGCGCCCGTTCGCGTCCTTCCGTCCATGACTGCTTGCGCGGCGGAGCGCCAAAGTTGGGGGCCTTGCCCTCCAGTGAGGCTAACAACGCACGATGCACATCGGCTGCCAGCCGGGGGACACGCGCGCGTAATGCGGGCAGGTAGCGGGCATGGCGCGGGCTTTTGAACGCCGGATTCACCTGAAGATAACGTAAAAAGAGGCCCTCGAGAAATCGGCGGACCTCGTTGGACGACACATCAATCGCATCGAGCGCCGAATAATTGACGGATTGGACAAAATGGCCTACAGCGTCAACGCTGTTACTGTCCAGCGGGCGAACGCGATCTGTCCCCAGGCGCGGATCGAAAAACGGCGGGCTGGCGAAGTGCGTGCAGAGGGTCTCGGCCAGCGCCTGGCGCATGCGCTCAAGCTGGCGCGCATCAAGTGTTCCGAACGTACCCCTCATTGTCGCTCCCCGCTACTGCCCGGCGCGTATCCCTCCACCAGAGTGGCAGGTGGCGTCTGCGCCCACTCCTGAGTCCCAGTCCAGTCTATCACGCCAGGCGGGTTGCGCAAAGTGACCCCACCTGCCGTGCTATCCCGTGCTATACTGGCGTGCGCCCTATTTCATGGCGTCTCGGCGTGTATGGAGAGCTGGCGGACACCCATGCGGATCGCGATTGACTATACGCCTGCTATTGTCCAAAGCGCTGGCATCGGACGCTACACCCGCAGCCTGGTAGATGCGTTGGCGCAGCTGGTTAGTGACGATGAATATCTCTTGCTGTCCGCTGACGCGCCGACCGCGGCACGTCCTTTCCCCAGTGCCGCGGCCTTGCGTTCCCGTGTTATTCGACTTGCTGGTCGCCCAATCGGCAACCGCCGCCTGGCCATACTCTGGCATCGTCTGCGCCTCCCGCTGCCGGTCGAGATGTTGACTAGTCGGGCGGATGTGTTCCATGGGACGGATTTCGCGCTTCCGCCGGCGCTGGGCATGCCGCGCGTGGTAACCATCTACGATCTTGCCTTTCTGACACACCCGCAGTACGCGACGCCATCGCTTGCGCGCTATCTTGCGGCGGTTGTGCCGCGCTCGCTCCAGCGGGCCGATGCCATCATCGCCACCTCTGAGACTACAGCCGCCGACATCGTGGCGCGGTATGGAGTAGCGCGCGACCGCATTACTGTCATCATGCCGGGCGTTGATGCGTCGTTTGCGCCAATCACCGACAGGCAGACGCTCGCAACCATCGACGCCCGTTATCGGTTAGAGCATCCGCTGGCGCTCGCCGTTGGTACCATCGAGCCGCGCAAGCGCTACGATCACCTGATTGCCGCCTTCGCTCAGGCGCGGCAAGAGCCGGGCGGTCCGCGCATGCTGGCGATTGCCGGGTGCCGTGGCTGGCTCTGCGAGAGTGTCTTTCAGGCCGTGGAAGAGCATCGCGTCGCCGATGCGGTGTGCTTTCTGGACTACGTACCGGAAGACGACCTCGCGGCCCTCTACTCGACGGCGGATGTGCTGGCAATGCCTTCGGCCTATGAGGGCTTCGGCATTCCGGTGATCGAGGCGATGGCATGTGGGGCGCCAGTCGTTTGTAGCGATGGCGGGGCGCTGCCCGAGGCGGCTGGCGACGCCGCGTTGATCGTGCCGGTAGATGATATCGCCTCGCTGGCCGATGCGCTGGTGGCCGTTACGAGCGAGACGAGCCGCCAGAAGGCGATGCGGGTCAGGGGTCTGGCGCGCGCGGCGGAGTTTACGTGGGAGCGAGTGGCCCGGCGGCACCTGGAGGTGTATCATCGGGTAGGGAGAAAGAGAAAGCATGGACACAACGACCGATAACACGACCAGCTTCACGTTGCGCGCGCTGCCGCCATTCGATCTGGCGCTGACGGTTGCCGTCACCCGGCGACGCCCAACCAACCTGGTCGATACGTGGGCGGGTGGCGTCTATCGCCGGGTGCTGCGCGTCGGCGGCCACGAGCGCCTGATCGCAATCCGCCAGACTGGCCCCGCGACGGTCGAAGTATCCGCGCTCGATGGGCCGCTTACCTCGGATGAGCGTGAAGATCTGTCGCTGCTGCTGGGCCGCATGCTGGGGCTGACGCGCGATCTGACGCCGGTGGTCGCCGCCTTCTCCTGCTACGAGCCGCTGGCGCGCCTGCTGACCCAACTGGAAGGGATGAAGCCGCCACGCTATCCCGACCTTTGGACGACGCTTGTCGGGGTTGTGCCGTACCAGCAGGTAAGCCTGGAGGCTGGGCAGGCCATCTCGAACCGGATGATCGCCGATATTGGTCCGCACGCTGTGTATAACGATACCGTCTACTATAACTATGCCACGCCGGAGCAGTTCTTGCAGGCGAGCGATGAGCAGACACGCGCCTGGGGATTGAGTGTCGCCAAAGTCAGGACGCTTCGGAGCGGCGCGGAGGCGGTTCTCAGCGGCGCCATTCGCGAGGATGAACTTGTGGACCTGGACGACGATGCGGCGATTGCCCGGCTGACGCAGTTGCACGGCATTGGGCGGTGGAGCGCGCAGGTGATTCTGCTTCGCGGGCTGGGCCGCCTCTCGGCGTTCCCCTTGGGCGACTCTGGCGCGCAACGGGCGTTCAAGGCGATCTTCGGCTGGGAGGCAGGCGAAGTTGACGCGCGTCGCACCGAATTGCTGGCGGCGCTCAGTGAATGGCGGGGTTATCTCTACTTTGTCTTGCTAGGTACTCGCCTGCTCGAAACCGGACAGATCAAGCGAGGTGGCGCATTGGAGGACTAACATGTCAACTCCCGATGGGCAGAATGAGGCGACGGCGGTCGTCACCTGCTTCGTGATGCGCGTGGATCATGGACACGATGAGGTGCTTCTAGCGCAGCGAAGTCAGCGCGTGCGTACCTATCGCGGCGCCTGGGCGGGCATCAGTGGCTATGTTGAGCCCGGTGTCACGCCGTTAGAGCAGGCGTATACCGAGCTTCAGGAGGAGGCGGGGCTGGGGCGCGAGGATGTGGATCTGCTGCTGACCGGCGAGCCGATAGCTTTCCGCGATGAGATGCTGGCGCAGAGCTGGGTGGTTCATCCATTCCTGTTCCGACTTTTGCATCCCGAACACCTGCGTAGCGACTGGGAGGCGACGCAGTTCAGATGGTACGAGCCGCCGATGGTCGAGACGCTGGCGACCGTCCCCCGGCTGGCGGAGGCGCTCGCGCACGTCTATCCGCCGGAAACGCATCATGGCGAGTGACGCCAGAGACCAACTCCCTGCCGGCATCGAAGCATCTATCCAGGCGATCCGCGATGACCGCGAACACGGGGCGAGCTGGCTGGCACGGGCGGCGGCTGGTGTGCTGCTGCGGTTGAGCGAGCCACGTGATGATATCTCCGACGACATGTGGGATGTCGTGGTGAGGACGGCGGCGCGGGCATTGGTCGCGGCACGGCCAAGTATGGCGGCGGTGGCCAATACCGCTGCGCGCATATGGGACGCTGGCCAGTCGGCGGCGCCCGCGGATGCAAGGAAACAGTTGCGCGACATGGCGGAGCGTCTCGCCACACAGAATGAGCAGACGCTGCATGCCCTGCTCATGCATGCGGAGAAATTGTTCCCCGGCGACGTATATACTATGAGCCGTTCCGGTACTGTCGAAGATGTCCTGCGCGACCTGGGCCAACGCCATATCATTGGCCAGGTGATAATTGGCGCATCCGTGCCAGGTGGCGAGGGCGTTGCGATGGGACGGGCGCTTGCCCAGAGCGGGCTTGACGTGACATTGGTCGCGGATACGGCGTGCGGCCTGTTCATCAGCGAGGCAACTTGCGTGGTGTTGGGCGCCGACAGCCTGCGAGCCGATGGGAGCCTGGTCAACAAGGTCGGCTCGTATCCGCTGGCGCTGGTGGCGCGTGAAGCTGGCAAGCCGGTCTATGCGCTCTGCGAGACGCTCAAGATCGCCGCGCCAGATTTTCCGCTGGTGCTGGAAGAAAAGGACCCGGCGGAGCTACTGCCTGATCCAGTCGATGGCCTTCGCGCGCGCAATCCCTATTTCGATGTGACGCCCGCGCAGTTGATTGCGGGATACGTCACCGAACAGGGCGTGCTGGATCGCGAGACGGTTGCGCGCTATGCGGAGGCGGCGGGCGCAGCGCTCGCGGCGCTCGCGCGATTGCGGGCAGGGTGATTGCCTCGCCCGTATGACTGGTAGCCGGGCCGCTAGCCCAATTTTCCACTATACTCGGCTAAGAGGCAGGAATTGAGGTATCCTAAAAACCACCTGGCTGATCGATTCGATGTGAGCGATGGTGTCGAAGGGAGCTGTGTGTGTCGTCTGATTATCCGGGATCTGGCTATCCACCTCGCCAGCCACGTGAGCCACAACAGGGAGCGGGATGGCAATCGGATTATCCCGGTAACCGTGACTATTCTGATATGCCACCCACGCAGTCTCCAGTGTCGTCGCCGCGCCCGCGACAATCCGGCGGCTATACGCCGAGTAGAGCGTCACGATCTGAGTCGTCTTCATCGAAACGGCCTCGCTGGCTGGTTCCTGCGTTGGTCGCGGCGCTGGTGGTGGTCATCTGTGCCGTGGTTGGCGGTGTCGTCTATGCTATCGGGCAAAATGCGCTTCAAGAGCCGCTGAGCACGACGAGTACGTTCTGCAATGACCTCAAGGCGCAGAAGTACAATGATGCTTATGGGCTGTTGTCTACGGGG
>JAICKD010000681.1 GCA_025928125.1 Ktedonobacterales bacterium | reverse complement strand
CTGCCACGGCGATAGAATTCGCCAAAGGCATGGTGGAGCAGCGCGAGTCCCACCCCGTGCTTCCGCCACTCACGCCGCACCCCCAGCGTATCGACCCAGCCGAAGTCCTCCAGATAGATGCAGATTGCCGCGCCCGCGACGGTCTCGCCCGCCATCGCCAGAAACACCAGATCCGGCGGCAGACTGTCTGGCGTGCTGTGCCGCGCCATCCATTGCTCGAAGGGTTCGTATGAGTGGCCCCAGTGGTCGGAGAACGCCGCCTCCATCGCCTCATAGAGGGCGCGCTCGTCCTGGCCAGGAACCATCGTGCGGACGGTGATGTCCTCTGCCCAGACAGGCGCGGGCGGCGGCGCATCCATCACAATCTGCATGCGGCTGAAGCGGCGCACCTTGTGGTAGCTATGGTCGGTCATCAGACGCTCGGTTGGCTCGTGTCCGCCGCCAATGCCGATCTGCAGATACACACGAGCCTCCGGCGGAGCCAGCCTGATGTGTTCGCGGGCGCGCTCTTCCATCAGGTTCACCAGCGTCGAGCCAATGCCCTGGCCGTAAAAATCGGGGTGTGTGACACCCATCCCGAAAATACGGAAGTGGGTGCGGGTGAGAGCATGCGCATAACCGACGTAACCGCCATCGGGACCAACGACAATCCAGGCGTCGCTGGCCGGGTTGAATTCGGCCTGACTCCATTCGTGCTCAAGTTCCTGCATGGTATAGTCGTGTCGGCCAAAGACATCGAGATCGCTCGCCTGGATCAGCGCGAAAATGGCTGGCAGGTCGTCGCGCGTGGGCGCGCGCACGGCAAGGTGCGGCGGTAAGAGAACAGAAAGTGGCATTGGAAATAGCTCCTATGGATCAAGCGGTATCGGATGATGGGCTAGCGGATGTCTTCCGGCTGGTGTCCCTGTTGTGCTGGGGCAGGGCCTGCGTCACCCGCCAGCCCGTCTCAGGTTCTAGTCCGGCGTAACGCATACATCGGCGTGGCGGCGGCGTACCCACTGGCAGCCTCTGGCGCTGGCGCGCGCCGGTGATGCTCGATGACGTACTCCAGCGCGGCGGCGGTCGCCTCGAGCAATGATAGCTCGTCCTGGGCGATGCCGGGTTGCTGGCTGACCATCGCCGTCAGCAGGTCGCCTGCCTCGGCATAGAGGCGATCCATGACGAAGGTCAGCGCCTCGGCGGCTGGCGTCGGCGCGCTCTCGGCGTCCACCAGCACGTTACGGTCGGCGTAGAGCAGCACCCAGGCGCGCTCCTGCGACGAACAGCGGAGCGCCCGGCAGAGCGCCTCGACGGTCTGGCGCTGGACCTTGACCATGCGCCCGTTCTCCAGCCGGGCGAGCCATGTCTCGCTGATGCTGTCGTAGTTGGGATCTTCGGGTGGCAGCTCGTTATAGAGCCGGATGATGAGCTGCGCACGCGACCAGCCACGCAAGGTGCGCAGACGCGCAATCGCTTCGCCGCAGCGTTTGGCCGCGAATTCGGGCGTACCATCGGTAGCCATGAGGGTTCCTCCTGGAAAAAAGGCCGCAAGTGTACGATATGCCCATCGCTTGGGTAGATGCACCGAGTGCTGGGAATGTAGCCGTAGCAAGTGGTGCGGGGATGCCATGGAAAATGGCATGGAGGGCCGCGCAGACGGACCAGGGCGATCCGGACGCGACCAGTACGATGGGCAGAACCTGGTCCGCTAGACGCGCCTGGCGCCTAGCAGACTCCGGTGGTCCAGATCGTTTTCGCAGTAACTTCCAGAAGTTTAGACATTGGCTCCGTGCCTCCCAATGAGGTGAACGGGGGAACACCATCGCGCATCATGCGAAGGCGCTGTGTGGGCCTTCTCTCACGATTCTCTCACGAAGGCGCTCTCACACACGTCGGCAATTGTACCACCTGTGTCGAGTTTGTGCTATCAGATTTCTGATGTACATGCTGGCAGCATATGTCATCTCCGACGAACGCGAACAGCCAGGGTTTACAGGACACGACAGGCGACACAACGGCGGCGATTCCATGAGCATGAAACCATATGCGCCGTCTGGATGTTGCAGCGGATGTGGCGGGCATCTTAGACTACGAAGTGACATGAAGAGCAACAGCACTACCACCATCGACGAGATAGACGACCATACCGCGCCACAGCGTTTTCTCCGCGAGCGACTCACCTGGGCATCGTACTGGATGCTTGGCTATTTCGCCTTCCTCGAAGCGATCCTCGGCCCGCTGATGCTCTTCATTCGCAGCGATCTGCGCCTGAGCTACACCCTCGCCAGCCTGCACTTCAGCGCCTTCGCACTCGGCGCGGTGGTGATGGGAATCTTTGCCGACCGCCTCACCAGGCGCTGGGGACGCCGCGCCGCGTTCTGGGGCGGTGGCATCGGTATGGCGGCGGGCGCGCTGCTGGTCGCGCTCTCGCCTGTGGCGGCTAGCACGATTCTCGGCGCATTCATGATGGGGCTGCTGGGCGGTCTGCTCATCATCACCCTCCAGGCGGCCCTGGCGGATCGCCATCAGCGGTTTAGTTCCGTCGCGCTGACCGAGGCGAACGTCTTCGCCAGCGGATTCGCCTTCCTCGCGCCGCTG
>JAICKD010000068.1 GCA_025928125.1 Ktedonobacterales bacterium | reverse complement strand
TGACCCTGCTATGGGCTGGACTCGCCGCTTGATCTCACCACACGGATCGGATACGCGTTCTACAAAAAAGGTCCACCGTGCCATTGGGCGCAGTGAACCTTCACACGAGGCCGACTGGGGAAGACACACTTGCTGAGGGGGCGACCGCACAACGAATTCCACATCCACCAGGCCGCACACACCACAACCAACCAGGGAAGTATATCTCAGGTCGCCCTCTGGTGTCAAAATCCTAAGGCGCAAGGACTAGCATCGCTACTACCAGAGTTCGACTTCTCGTCTGTTACAAGCCGAAATGAGTGTAGGCAAAAGACCCCCCTTGCAATCACTGCAAAGGGAGTCTGGACTCTGCCACCTGTCCCCGTGAGAGAAGGGCGGCGGTGAGGTCAGACTATGCGGTCGGCGTGGCCGTTGCCGCAGGTGTCGCGGATGGCTTCAGGGTTTTCGCCATCTGGTGCAGATCGCTCGCTGCCTGGCGCAGATCCGCGCGGCCCGCCAGCTCGGCGCTGCGGAAGTTCAGCCAGTTGGTGCGATAGGTCGCCGGATTGCTGTCGAAATTGCTCGGCGTGAAGGACGACACCATTCCGTTGGCGTTGGTAATCTGCGTGCTGGCGGCGCCCAGCTTGGCGGTGAAGTCGCTATAGAGCGAGTTCAGCTGCGCCTGCTCGTCGGCGGGCGCGCTGGCGATGGCCTGCTGCAGCTTCGGCTCGAGGCCCACCAGCTTCGCCTGAACATTGGTCATGATATCGAGGACGATCTCGTGATAGTCACGCGGGAGGACGACCGCGAAGATACGGAACTGCGTATAGACATTCTTCACATCCTGGCGGGCGGCCGTCGCGTCGGTCTCGGCGTCGAGCTTGCTCTTGAGCGCCGTCAGCCCGCTCTGGTTGCTCGTCACATCCGCCTGGATCGCGCTGGCCTGGCTGCTGGTGATATGCCCAGCGGCAACCTGCTCGCTGGCCTTGTCGTTGAGCTTGGTGAGCGCGGCAGTGCGCTCGTCGATGCGCTGGTCGCCAAACGCGATGACGCATTTCACGTCGGTGCGGGCGCAGGTGGGCAGCGTGGGATGCGCAGGGGCGGCAAGCGCTGTGGCCGCGCCAGCGCCGCCGAGTGCGATGCTGGCGGCCATACCGAGCGCGATCAGACGGCGCGGGGCGGAATGAAGCAGTGATTTGAAGCGCATGTAATGAACTCCTCTATCTTTCAATTTCTCGCACATGCGTGGTATGTTGAGGTATTCAGGCTAGGGGACGATGTCGTTTTCCTGTCCGGCCTGTGTATTGGCGTTATTGGCGTCGTTCTGGGCGTTGTCGGCGCTCTGCATCGCATCCTGCACCTGCTGGTCGGCATCTTGAATCTGCTGCGCCGCGCTGTTGGAGCCACTGTTCTGGCCCGCACTGGTCGGCTGGCTGGTTGTCTGCTGGCCCGGCTGGCCTGACGTGGTGTTATGATCGCGCAGCCCACAGCCACCAAAGACGACGAGCGCAGTCAGCAGCAGAAGTACTAGTGCGGCGCGTAGCGTGTTTTTCTGACGAGACGCATCCCTATTGCCACGATTCATGCGACGGAACCTCCTCAAAGGTGGACATCAATTGGTATCTGGCCGGTCACTCAGCGTGCCGACGGTGATACCATATGCAGCATAAAGGAGTCGCCTGAGGATTGGCTGAAGGCGAGATTAGAGTTCGCTTGGAAAATTGCCGTGTTGCACAACCGCAACCGTCCGACCGCGCTACTCGTCAGATACATACATCAGCCCAAAAAGCATTCTTTTGGCGCGTCATTGGCGTGCAATCTGGAACACGCCAACAGGAATCATCAAGCAGCGCAACGACGTATAGCGTCCCCATAGTGGATAGTGTGTTGTCGGCGGCGCTGCTAGGCGTCCGAGTCTGCTAGCCCGCGCAGGCGGGCTTTGCGGCGGAGCGTCAGCGAAGCCCATAGGCGCGGCTTTAGCCGCCAGCCAGCACATCAGGCAGGGAAGCGCCAGTGTGGCATACCACGCTCGTCTGGTACGATCCATGCGGCAGGTAGCGACGCAAGGCTGAGCGCCGGGCCAGTGAGTATCTTGTTAGCGTAATGGCGCGTCAATGCGTATCTTTGGGCATCATTGTCATTGTGTGTTATTAGGAGAGCGGCTATCATGGGGCGGAATCAACCGGGCGGTGGCGCATCTGCGGATGCGCGACAACTCTGGCAGGCCGCGCTCGAGCGTATTGCTCGGCGGGTCTCTGCTGGCGCCTACTCAACCTGGTTCCACGGCGCCCTGGCTCTCGGATTTACCCAGGATACACTGGTGGTCGGCGTCGCCAACACCTTCGCCTGCGAACATCTGCGCCAACGCTTCCTCGATGTGACGCGCGCCGCCGTCAGCGAGGCATTAGGCCGGGCGGCCGAGGTCACGTTTGTGTTACACGACCACCGCGCTGCGCCGCATCCCACCACACCACCCGCGACGACACCATCGGCGCCACTCGCCGCGCCACGGACATTACCAGCGCGTCGCCCCACGCGCGGCCGCTCCGCCGCCTGGACGGCCCGCCAGAGCGCCGCTGTCGCGCGCGCCCATCCCAGTCCCGCCGATGGCAGAGAGCCAGCCGCCGCGCAGTCCCCGCTCCCCCTGGCGCAGCCGGAGCCAGCGCCAGCGCGCGCGATGCATCCCACGCCGCTGCTGATGCCCGACGCCGCTGGCGTCTCGCACGAGCTTAACCCGCGCTACGTCTTCGAGACGTTCGTCGTGGGGCAGCCGAACCAGTTGGCATATGCCGCCGCGCAACAGGTGGCCGCGGCCCCCGGCCAGAGCTACAATCCCTTGCTCATCTATGGCGGCGTCGGTCTGGGCAAGACGCACCTGCTGCATGCCATCGGGCATAGCGCGCTGGCGCGTGGCCTCACGGTGGCCTATGTGACGTCGGAGCGCTTCACCAACGAGATTATCGGCGCGATTCGCACCCGCACCACCGATCTCTTCCGCGCCCGCTATCGCGCCGTGGATGTGCTGCTCGTGGACGACGTGCAGTTCATCGCGGGCAAAGAGTCCACCGAGGAAGAGTTCTTCCATACCTTTAACGCGCTGCACGAGGCCAACAAGCAGATCGTGCTGACCAGCGACTGCGTGCCACAGGCGATGCGTCACCTGCACGACCGGCTGCGCTCGCGGTTCGCCTGGGGACTAATCGCCGATATCCAGCCGCCGGACTATGCCCACCGTCTCGCCATCCTGCGCGCAAGAGCAACCGCGTCCCAGCTTGAGATGTCCGAGGAGGCGCTGGCCGCGCTGGCCGCGCTGCACTGTGAGAGCGTGCGCGAACTGGAGGGGGCGCTCACCCGCGTCGCCGCCTATGCGCAGATGCTCGGGCAGCCCATCGAGGGCGAGATGGTGCGCCTGGCGCTCGCCCCTATCGCCGGGGAGCCGGTCGCCGGGCCAGAGCGACCGAGCGCGGAGATGGTGCTGGCGGCGGTGGCGCGCCACTTCGCGGTGACGGTGGATGACCTGCGCGGCAAGTCGCGCAACCATCAGATTGCCTGGGCGCGTCAGGTGGCAATGCATCTGCTGCGTGAGGAGACCGACGCCTCGCTCTTCGCCATTGGCCGCCAGCTCGGTGGCCGTGACCACACCACCATCATGCACGGCTGCGCGCGCGTGGCGAAGGCGATGGCCGAGGATCGGCAGACCCGCCAGGATGTCGCGGACTTGCGCGCAACGCTCCACCGCTGAGTTGCGCGACCGATATACTTCCTGCTTCTACATGCTCACGGCCCAGGACTGCCCTGCCTCGCATCGAAGGTCATCGGCTTCGGATTCGCGCCGTCGTCCGTCGCGCCATCGGTGATCGCCAGCAGTTCTGTGGGTGAGAGCGCCGCGCCGGTCACGAGATGCACGTCCATCGAGGGCGAGAACTGGTGGTCAGTCCATCGGCCATCCGCGATGGAGTACAGGTACGATGAATGGGTGCCAGGATATTCCCCGTAGACCCAGGCCGCGTTCGCTCCAGTCGCGACGATTCCCTGAACGGTACCCGGCTGTTCTACTATCAACGGTATGCCAACCCGCGTCCACTGGTCGCCATCCCAGTGGAACAAGGCTCCTGTGCCATTGCCGTCACCTCCCCCGGCCCAGCCATCGGTGGATGAGAGCATGCTCACGCTGCTCAGGTTGCCTGATCCGAGCGTCTCCCAGCTATGGGTGTCCCAGTTGGTGATGGTGGCGTTGGGGTCATTGTTCAGATAGGTAACCGTCACGCGCATAATGATCATCTTCGCGGCATAAACCCCAACCATCCAGGCCTCATGGTTCGATACCACCGAGAGCGCATTCAGGGTCGTTCCCTCGAACGATTCGGTCGGCTCCCAGCGATACGTGGACCCCTCCTTGATATATTGCAGGATCTGCGTTGAATGCTGCGGCGCCTGGTCGCCCTGCCCCAGCGCCCAGCCCGATGTCGCTGTGGCCATCCGCACCTGCGTCAGGATGATTTTGTGGTCCCGGAGCGCATCGGTGTCAATGGATGCCGTTGCGTCGCGCCAGTGTCCGCTGGTGTAGTGGAGCATGAATGGCGTGCCATTGCTTGAGCCCGCCGCCCAGCCTTCGGTGGCGGAGACCATCGAGATGCTGTAGAGCTGCGCCCCGTCGAAGGTATCAGGACTGGCCTGCCAGCGCGCGCCGTCATAGTGCATCAGCAACGTCTCGATGCCATGATCGGTCCCGGCCAGCCCAGCAGCCCAAATATCGTCCTGGCTGACAACCGCGACATCCAGAATGGTCGCCTGGGCGGGTACCACCTCAGCCCAGTTCCCCAGATATGGGACCGTGGGTGTTATGGCTGGCGTAGCGGTTGGCTCCGGTCTGTTGGTCTGACCACGCGAGCTGATGCGACTGAAGAGTAGCGCGCTGGAGGCGATCAGCAGCAGCACAGCAGCCAGCGCACCCACCCGCCGCCAGAGGCCGCGCCGCTGGTTGTACCTGGCGCGTTCGACGTTCCCGCCTCGCGAGATAGGGATCGCGCTCAGGGGGAGAGTATCGTCGAGGGATCGATCTGGCAGCCGCACCAGCACGCGCTCCGCCACCGATGGAGTCGCAACGGGCAGCATACTACCTGCCGCCATCACCAGCGCCCGGATGCGTCGTGTCTCGGCCAGCGCCCGCTGGCAGTAGCCGCACGCTTCCAGATGACGCCGTACCGCGCGGTACTCGTCGTTCCCTAACTCATTGGCCATCCATGCCGCCAGTTGCTCGTTACTCAGATGCGGCGATACGCCATTGTTGGAGGGGGGGGCAGCCGAGGCGTCTGGCCATTGCATGTTCGGCATCTCAGGATCGTTGCTCATCGTTGTTCCCCGGTTTCCATCGCGGCGTAGGCCCGGCGCAGGGATGAGAGCGCACGCCCGACTCGCTTGCGCACCGCCTCGCTCGATATGCCCAGCCGCGCGGCGATCTCGCCATAGCGCTCACCGGCGACGTAGTGCAGCACAAGGCAGGCGGCGTCATCCTCGTCCAGCGTGGCAAGCGCGGCTCGCAGCAACTCGCGGCCAATCACGGCGTCTTCGAGCGAGAAACTCGCCCGCGCGGCTGAGACCGGTGTTCTGCGCGCTGACATCGTCTGGCGGCGCAGCGTGGAGATAGCGTGGTTGGTGGCGATGCGGTAGAGCCAGGGTGAGAGCAGGTCTGTTGTCCGGCTTGGTGGGTTTGCCAGGTCTGGTGGTGGCTGCCAGCGTGGCAGCGCCTGGTAGGCGGCCAGAAATGTCTCCTGGGCGAGATCGCTGGCGAGGTCCGCGTCGCCGACCGTCTGGCGCAGGTAGATGACTATCCGCGCCTCATAGCGCCGCACCAGCAGCGCGAAGGCCGCATGATCGCCTGTGGCCGCGCGGCGAATCTGGCCCAGCTCATCCGCCGCGATGATATTGGACATTCCCATAGCTTCTCCAGCCATCCAGTCGCACCACATTGCGTTCATCTGCCTGTTTGGCAGCCGCTCGAACGCTGTCTCTGGTGATAGAACGCGCGTCGCGCCTGAAACCGGACAGCGACACGTTAACGTCGCCCGAAACAGTGAACGCAACTCTGTGGAATGGCGTACAGACAGACGGAGTGCGGTGTGGTACGCTCTGCGCGCAAGGGATTTTAGGTTCAGTAGGGCAGGCGCGTCATGAGCACAGATGATAGAAGTGAGTCCACACCCCCGCCAGCGGAACTGCGGCAGATGCTGCAACTGCTCAATGGCTTTCGCGTCACCCAGGCGCTCTATGTCGCCGCCAAATTGGGTCTGGCGGATATTCTCAAGGGCGGGCCGCAGCCCCTGGAGGCGCTCGCCGCGACAACGGGCGCGAACGCCGATGCGCTCTATCGCGTGCTGCGCGTCCTGGCGAGCATCGGCGTCTTCGAGGAGATTTCTGCGCGGCAGTTCGCGCTGACGCCCCTGGCCGCGCTGCTCCAGCAAGACCTTCCATATGGGGTACGCGCGCAGGCGCTCTTCTTTGGCGATGAGCCTTATCGCGCCTGCGGCGGGCTGTATGACAGCGTGATGACAGGCGCGAACGCCTACGAGCGGGTATTTGGCGCACCGCACTTCGAGTATCTCGCGCAGCATCCAGATCAGAACGAGATCTTCAACCAGGCGATGAGCGCTAGCTCGCGGCAGGCGGCAACGGCTATAGCTGGGGCGTATGATTTCACAGCGGCGCGCACGGTGGTGGATATCGCGGGCGGCCAGGGGATGCTGATCGCGGCAATCCTGCGCGCGAATCCCGAACTGCGTGGCGTCCTCTTCGATCAGCCACATGTGGTGGCGGGCGCGAGTCCCCTGTTGGAGGCAGCGGGTATCGCGGACCGCTGCGAACTGGTGAGTGGCAACTTTTTTGCCTCCGTGCCAACTGGAGATACCTACACCCTAAGACACATTCTCCACGACTGGGATGATGAGCACGCCATCGCCATCCTGCGTAGCTGCGCCGAGGAGATGGCTCCTGGCGGCAGGACGCTGGTGATCGAGAGCGTCATCGAGCCGGGCAACGATCCCTCCCCGGCGAAGTTCCTCGACCTGATGATGTTCGTGATGAACGGCGGGCGCGAACGCACCGCTGAGGAGTATCGACGCCTCTTCGTGGCGGCTGGGCTGAGGCTGACGCGCATCATCCCGACCGGAGGAGCGGAGTCGCTGATCGAGGGTGAGCGGGCGTAAGATGTAGCGCCTCGGGCGATGCTCCTGCCCCTCCCCGCGCATGGTCAGGGAGGGGCTATCAAACGTACCCGTTAGCGCGGTGGCTGCAAGATGAAGCCGTAGGCGCCCGCCGGGTCTTTGACGGCGAATGCGCGCCCGAACGGCAGGTCTTTCGGCGGGAAGACAATCTCGACGTCCTTCGCCTGTAGCTCGGCATAGGCGGCGTCGGCGTCGTCCACATACCACCACAGTTCCAGCGGCGCGGACTGCCCGCTTGGGAGTTCCGCCGCCACAGGGTCGGCGCTCGCCAGGCTGACGGCGAACGGCGCGCCATCGGGCGCCTTGAATTGGACAAACCCCGGCTGCTCGGCCTCTACCTCGAATCCCATCTTCTCAGTGTAAAAGGCGCGAGCGGCGGCAACATCCGTCACATGGCGCACAACAAACTGAAGTCCGCTGTTCATCGCTGCTGTTCCTTCCATTGCTGTTCTCATCAGCCGTGGGAGCGCCTCTCCCCGGCTCTGAGAGCAGTATGGCACGGACAAGTGACAACAGTATGTCAGTAGCGGATGAGGCGATTCGGAGATTCAGCGTGACTGGTGGCGACTGCCCCTCCCCCCAGCCCCCTCCCTCTAAAGGGAGAGGGGGAGACAGCACGTCGCCGGTGGTGACCTTCCGCATGAAGCAAATGCGCCGGGTTCAGCGCGACTGGTGGCGGCGCAGCATGGCCTCGGCCTCGGCGGCGATCCGCTGGCGCAACGATTCCGGTTCCAGCACGCGCAGGTGGCTGCCCCAGCCGAGCAGCCACTGCACGACCTCCTGCTCGTCGCGCACATGCAGCATCACCAGCAGACCTTCGGCTGTCTCTTCCTCCGCGACCCGGAAGAACGACGGGTCCTCACGCGCCCAGCGCGCCACCTCGTGGTCCAGCAGCACGCGCACGACGATGGTTTCTTCTGGGGTGAGCTCGCGCCGAATTGCCTGGAATCCCTCCGGGCGCGTGAAGGTCTCGTCCAGTGGGTGGAGATCGTCCATACGCGCCAGGCGGAAGCGGCGCACATCGCGGCGCGTCGTGTCCCAGGCGGTGAGGTACCAGACGTTGCGCATGTGCGCCAGGCTGTAGGGGTGGACGGTGCGCGTCGTCGGCGTCTGCGCGCCATCGGCATGGGAGCGGGCGAAGTAGCTGAAACGCACCTGGTGGCCTTCGAGCATTGCGCGTCGCAAGACCAGCAGCCGCTCCGTCTCACCCGGCGTCATGCTGATATCCCGCTGGATGAAGGCGATCCGCTCGCGTAGCGCCCGCACGTCCTCGCGCAGTCGCTCTGGCAGCACACCAGCGATCTTGCGGCCCGCGGACTCCGCCGCCGCGCGGTATTGCTCGTCGAAGCTCCGCGCCATCACATCGCTGCCCAGCAGCAGCATGGTGGCCTCATCGGCGGTGAAGGAGAGCGGCGGCAGAAAGTAGCCCTCGACCAGCGAGTAGCCGCGCCCGGGAATCGAGATGACCGGCACGCCCGCCTCACCCAGCGCCAGCATGTCGCGATAGATGGTGCGTTTGCTGGTCTCAAAGGTTTCGGCGAGGTCTTCGGCCCGCTGCCATCCCTTGCCCTGTAGCTCCAGCACGATGGCCAGCAGGCGGTCAGTTCTATTCATGGCCGATGATCCAGGTACATATTGCTATCATGCCACAACTCAGAGGCTACCAGTCCGGCAGCGGGGGGGCGTCCGCCGCGTACTCCTCGTTGGTGGCGACCAGGAGAATATCGACATCCGAGTCGTCGCTGGTCCGGCCCTTCGCCGTGGATCCGCCGACGATCAGCGCCGGGTAGCGGGAGTCGTACTGAACGCGCACGGATAAAAACCTCTACCTGGAGCCTTGCGCATAGCATGCTAAACATATATGTACAATGAGCATGGCCGTACGTACGCTTCTCGCTTGCCGAGCAGCGGTAGGTGGCAGGGCTTATGCCGAGCGTGTAGTTGGGCGCGCAGCAGGAACCATTCCGCGGGTAAGCGGCGCAATGGCAGACACTGGCACGATGACCACTCCAAGGGAGTTCCCCAGCGTGTCGAAGATTTCCAGGATCGCGCCCTCTTCGCCGCCGTTGGGATGCGGCACATAGTCCACGACCGTCGCAATGTCGCCGCGACGGACATCCTCCTGTGGCAGATCAAGCGTCACGACGACGCGAGAGTACAATTCTGGTTTCATGCCACTCATCCTCCTACCCCCTATCCCCTTGCTGGCTTTAGCGTCACAAATCGGTAGCTCGCTGGGCTGTTTGTCAGCGCAATCCAAATCGTGACGACCGGTAGCTGGCGTCCGTTGAGTCCTACGAGGTCGCCGGTCACGCGGTAGAACACACCATACGCATTGCTGGCGTCCTGCTCGGCATCATACTGGCGGACGACCCTGCGTATGGCCGCATCGAGTTCGTCAGCGCGTTCCGCCGTGA
>JAICKD010000152.1 GCA_025928125.1 Ktedonobacterales bacterium | reverse complement strand
GGTGGCGCAAGCAGGTACACTGTACTCAACACATACCACTCGCTATATGAGCGGTCACAGAAGCCGCGCGCACGGCGAAACACGGGCGACGGGTCGAACTGCTCGTGGGCTCGGGCAATGCCTCCGCGCCGTCGCTTCGAGGCCGCAACCAGTCCAATCGTGCGCGCCATGCTTCACCTCCAGCAGCGCCACCTGGGACGCCTCCTTGAGAAGCCCAGTCAGTCGCCGTTGGATTGTATTGAAGCAATCTCGCGCTGTATGGACAATAGGATAACCCGAATTGGCCCACCACAATTACTCTGCAGCGCGTTGCGCGCCAGCCTCTGTCGCCAGGCGCGTGAGGTGCTGATAGCGCCCGATATACCAGCGAACTGCTCCAGCATATTCGGCGTGGCTCCAGGTCAGCGGCGAGACGGATAGCGGCTCGTGCGTGTACGGGTTAATCTGTTCCGCAAGCACACCGCTGGGCAGCGCATGCGACTGTACCCATTGCAGCCATGGCAGAGCATTGTCGAGTTCGGCGATAGTCGTCGCACTCTCGATCTTGAACTCAGCCAGCCAGCAGGCGCAGATGAACCACGGGTTCCCCGGAACATTCGCGATATCCTGGCTCACCTGATGGTAATAGTCGTTCTCATAGCGCGCGACGCCGCCGACCTCCGACTTGATGACCAGCCGATCCTCCACCGCCCGCATCGTCCGCTTGATCCTGTCATCCCGCACGTCGAACATGCCGAACTGGTAGAGGCCAGACAAGCTTGCGTCGATAACCATGTCTGGCGTCATCGTGCCATCAGGCTCGACATAGACCGTACGCACGAAACGCCCAGCATCTTCATGCCAGAGGTAACGATTTGTCGCATCCTTGATTTCCCCGGCGACCTGGGCATAGCGCTGCGAACGATCTTGCTCGCCGAATGCCGCCGTGAACTGGGAGGCGGCCATTAGACCGCCATAGACCGCCGCGAGCGTATAGGCATGAATACCGCGCCGCTCCTCCCATAAATCCCAGGATGGTTGCGGCAATCCGGTGACTTTATCACGAAAGGAGCACATGAAGTCGGCGGCAGCCGTAATCAGCGGGCGATAGAGAGGCCGTATGAACTCGATCTCGTGGAACAATGTGTAATGTTGCCAGAGCGCATAGAGGACGAGCGCCGTCTCGTCCTCCTGGATGGGCAAGGCAAGATTTCCCTGCTTATCCATCCAGGGCTGCCAGCTGCTGCCCAGGTCACCATCCGGCGTATACTTGTGCATCAGGTAGCCACCCTCAGTGATGTGCTCCGCGCAAAAGTGGAAGAAGGCTCCTGTGGCGTCGCTATATCCCGCGTGGCTGAGCACGTTCGCCACCAGCGCTCCATCGCGTGGCCACATATAGGCGTAGCTATCGCGCGCGAAGGCCCACACATCACCATCCGTCGCGGCGATGATCGCGCCATCCTGATCAATCTGCGTGCGCATGACGAGCAGGCTGCGCCTATACAGGTCAACAAGCGGCTGTGGCAGATTACAGGCGTCAAGAGGTTTGTTGCTCACCCAGAGACGCCAGTAGTCACGGGTGCGCTGGATAAATGTCTCTGGCCCACGCTGTATCACGATACGGTTCAGGTTGCATGCTGCCTGGTATTTGTGGGCTGCGCAAAGCCAGTGATAGCAGTACCGCGCCTGGCCAGTCGGCACATCACCCAGCGAGAAGCCGATACAGCTATCAATGGATCCCTGTGCGATTGGGTTGCCTTCGAGCGATCCGTCCTCGGCGTCGCGCCAGGTGCCTTGCTGCCCGTTGAACTCCTTATAGCCGGTTGCCCAGGAATACACACCTACCGTGCCATGATTCGCATCCTGGCCAGCGCCCGCATCAGCATCGCCAACACAGCCGTTGAGGATCATGTTCCAGGAGTCCTTGTATGCGCCGAGAATATGGAGATCGGGTCGGTAATAGGCAGTGTTCGCGCCTTCACTCTCACCCAGGTGCCAATCGTAGTGGAAGAACAGGCGTACCTCGCGCGCCTCGCTGGCACGGTTGACGACCTTCATCTTGCGCATGAAGATGTCTCGGTCAAAGTCAACGACATCGGTGCAGGAGATCGTGACGTTGAGCGCGGGATGTGTCATCGTCACCGCCGTGACCAGTGTATTCGGCTCATAGACCAGCTCTCGCTGCCACTCAGGCGCGTCGAACCAGGCGAACTGGCCCGCAACCCAGATGCCAGTGTGGTTGACGTGTCCTTGCGTATGACCGCGCTCACCTATGTGCGGCCAGTAGATGTCTCGCAGGTTATAGCTGGCATCGAAGTTCACCAGCAGATGTCCATTCGCAAGTGGCAAATCGCGCGGCATGATAACACCTCTCAATACCCCATAATGGCGACGCGGGGCAAGACGGCCAGGCTATACCGACTATATCGGAGGAATAGTTGTCCTGCCAGCCCGGCTATCTGTTACCATGTCTACAGAATTGCGACACATACGAATTGGCATGCATTGGAGCATATGTTGAGCGAAGAATTGGCGCGGATACGATTGCGCGGCGGCTATGCGATTCTGGCAGGGATATTATTGCTGCTTGGTGTGCCGCTCGTTCAGAGTCTGGTATTGGTACCGACAGGATATGTCACGGCGGTCAACGCGATTGTCGCGCACCAAAACTTTGGCCCGCTACTCTCCTGGGCCGCCGCCCATCCATTTGAGAGCCGCCTTTTCCGCGTGGTCGAGGTCATCCCGTTTTTGCTGGCGCTGGGACTACCAGGTCCGCTGTCTTCGATTCTCTGGGCTGAAGCGCGCAAGGGCAGACATCTGGCCGCCTGGCTCGGACGCATCGGATTCGCTCTGTTTGCGCTGGCGCTCTTCATCGGCATGTTCACCAGCGCCGCGTCAGCCGCCAGCTACGTTCAGGCCCAGAGCGAGAACATCCGCCAGGCTATCGCCTTCGACTATGCCGGTCACTATGCGCTGGAAACATTGCTTTCGCGTGTCCTGGGCGGCATCTGCCTCACTGTGTTTCTGATCCTCGTGAGCCTGCGCATGGTGCGTGTGCGACGATTCCCGCTCTGGTTCGGCGTGGTAGGTGTTCTCTGCGCCGCACTCCAGGCAACCACCGCGGTCTTCTTCGCCTTCGGGCCGACTCAGGCGACAACGCCCACCGCTGGCCTGGCGTTTATCGCGCTGGCTCTATGGCTGTTGGTAGCAGGCGTCTTTCTTGTTCGCATACCCGCCCTGCCGACGAGTGCCACACCAGCATCGACACTTACCTCATAGCTGCGACGATGTGGGAATTGCCGTTACCATCGATTCGTCCACGCGGCGAATGCTGACGTAGCGCTACCGCGCTAGCAAAGCCAATCGCGCGTGTCCTGCTTCTTGCGGCTCCGACGCGGCGCAGCGGACTGATCGCTGTTGAGATAGGCAGATGCCTTCGGCGTTCGTTTCGATGGCGTCTTCGCGCGCGAGGTAGGAGTCTTCTTCGTCGTGCTGGTCTTACCGGGTACGGCAGCAACCTCATCCGACTCCGCCTCAGGTTGCAGAACTTGAGACTGGTCAGCCTCAGACTGGTCAACGTCAGGATGTTCCGGCTCGCTATCCCAGCGGTCCAACGCATTGCGCAGGTCGTCGGTCATCGCGAATTGCACCGGATAGGCGCCCGAATTGAAGCGGCGGGGCGGAATCGGCTCAGACTCAGGCTCGGACGTCTGCAGCGGGGCAAGAGGCTCAGGCGCCTCGACATCTTCTGGTGGCAAGGGGGCGAGATACACCGGCTCTTGCTCGAACTGTTCATCCCACTTGGCACGCCCACGTGATGAAGCGCCAGCGGATACGGGCAAGTGAGCAGGTGGACGATGCCTTGCAGCTCCCATTGTTCCCGTGGTTCCTGTTGCCAGCAGTCCCGGGTGCGACGCCGGAGTGGCGGAGGGGAGGATCGAGTTCCAGTAGCCACCTACCGCTGGACTACTATTCGACGCGGGTCCCCAGGTCTGGCTGCGATGCAGTAACGATGCCGAATTGTGGGCTTCACGAATGACACGCACCGTGCGCACATTCTTACTCCAGCCAACGATCTGCGTCACTACTCCGGCGAGCAAGATGCCACCAATAGTGAAGAAGGCTGTGAGCGCCAGACAAGGCATGAACCAGGCGAGCTCGCCAAAACTGTTGACGAGCTGCGCCAGGCCAATGTCCGAGAGATGCGAACGCTCGGCCAGCGTCTCGACGGATTGCGTTCCAGTGGCGACCGATGAGAGGACCATTCCCGCCGCCGCAAGCCCGCACACCACCAGCCCCCCACGCACACCTGCCGCGAACTGGCGGCCGTACCATGACCAGGGCAGCCACTTGGCAATGAGCAACCCCGCGATGATACCCACCGCCGCGATCAGTGGCGTCGCCGCAAGCGCAATGACGTATTGCAGCGCAAAGAGGGTGACGAACCCAATGCAGCCGAGCAAAATAACGGTTCGTCGAATCGTCCTCATGGTTAGCCCCCCGCGCAGCTACCTCTAGCCTGCGCGCGAAACCGCCAACTAGAGGTTCTTGTAGATCAAAATCCGCTGCACTTCGCTAGTACCCTCACCGATCTCATGCACCTTTACGTTGCGCCAGTATCGTGAGACGGGGTATTCGTCCATGAATCCGTAACCGCCGTGGATCTGGACCGCCTGATCGGCGCACCGCTTTGCCGTCTCTGAGGCGAACAACTTGGCCATGGATGCTTCGCGTGTGTAGGGTCGTTGCTCCATGTGCAGCCACGCTGCTTTATAGTACATATTGCGCGCTAGCTCAATCTCGGTAGCCATATCGGCTAGCTTGAACTGGATGGCCTGGAATGATGTGATCGGTCGGCCGAACTGATGGCGCTCGCGCGAGTACGCCAGCGACTCGTCCAGACACGCCTGCGCCAGACCTACACTCAACGCGGCAATCGCGATTCGTCCGGCGTCCAGAATCGACATAAACTGGCGGAATCCGTCACCCTGGGAGCCGAGGCGATTTTCGTCTGGTACCTGACAATCCTCAAACGAGAGTGGGCGCGTATCTGATGCCCGCCACCCCATCTTGTGGTATGGATTGCCGATCATATAGCCGGGCGTCCCCTTCGGCACGATAAAATTGGTGATTTCTTTGTGTCCGTCACTCTGCTTGCCAGTAACCGCTGTGATCGTGACGCCACCGGTCATATCAGTGCCAGCATTGGTGATGAAGGTCTTCGCGCCGTTGATATGCCAGACGCCATCGGTCTTTACCGCGCGCGTCTCTGTGCCAGCGGAATCGGAACCCGCATTCGGCTCCGTCAGCCCGAATGCCCATAGTTGTTCGCCCCGGGCCAGCGGCAAGAGATAGTGCTGCTTCTGCTCCTCAGAGCCAAAGAGGTAGAACGGCATCGATCCCAAGGAGGTATGCGCCTCCATCGTGATACCAACCGAGGCATCGCCGCGACCAATCTCTTCGAGGGCAAGGCAGTATGAGAGAAAGTCCGCGTCCGCGCCGCCATATTCTTCTGGGAAGGGCAGACCAAGCAGGCCAAGATCGGCCATCTTGTGAACAATCTCATAGGGGAATTCGCCGGATCGGTCCATCTCTTCGGCGTGGGGTTTGATCTCTTCTTCGGCAAATTCGCGACACATATCGCGAATCATCTGCTGCTCGTCGCTGAGCGAAAAGTCCATAGGTTGCGCTCCTTGGTCCGCACCAGAGAACGACATTGTCCGGCGCATATCGAAACGTCGCAGGCGGCGCTGCCCGCATGAAGCGAATTATATCACCGCCGCATGCCACCGAATCGTTACTCCGTTAGGCCTACGAAGTTGGATACGCGACCCAAATCGACATAGTATACTTATGCAGCGCTGGGGCAGCGATTCTCATCCATACGCAGAGGAGGGTAGCGGCATGCGCAAGGACACCACAAACGGTGGCTCAGCCATGTTGGATATCAAGCCTTCCAGCGCGCGCATACTCGTCGTGGATGCCGATACGAGCACCGCCAGCACCCTGGGAGCGGTGCTACGGCATGATGGTTGGACCGTGCAAGTGGCATCTGGCGGCGAGGAGGCGTTGAATGCCCTGGCGGAGGGGCAATTCGATCTGCTCCTGGCTGACCTCGACGACCACGATCCCCGTAGCCAGGAGGCGCTCAGACAGGCCCAGTTGGCGGTTCCCGCAGTCACGGTCGTCGCCATGACCGGATACGCGACACTGGAATCGGCATTGCGGGCGTTGCGTCGGGGCGTCTACGATTACCTCACCAAGCCAATCGACGTAGAAGAATTGCGGATCACGCTCGCGCGCGCGCTTGAGCAGCGGCGATTGCGGCAGGAACTGGCAGCGCGCGTTCGCGAACTCGAGGTCGCCCACGCTGCCGCACGCGATTTCAACACGCGCCTGCAAGAGCAGGTAGATCACGCGACGGCTGAGCTGCGCCAGAAAGTCGAAGAACTCGACGAGGCGAATCGCCAACTCAAACTGGCGCAGGAGCAACACGACCGGTTCGTCGCAATGGTCGCGCATGAGATGCGCGGGCCTCTGAACCCCATCATCAATTATGCGCAACTTGCCAAACGGCCCAATCTCCAGGAAGGCGCTCTGGGCCGCTACATGGATATCATCGTCGAGCATGGCTTTCGTCTGAACCGCATGGTAGACGATCTCCAGACGGCGACACATCTGAGCACCGGACGCTTCTCACTGCGAATCGAACCATTTGATCTCACGGCAGCGGTAAGTGAGCTGGTAGACCAGTTCGCGGCGTCGGTGCGCGAGCGGCGTTTCGTCTTTGAACATCCCGATACCCCCATCACCATAGACGCGGACCGCGACCGAATCGTTCAGGCGGTACGCAACCTTATAGACAACGCCGTGAAATATTCTGTGGAGGACGGCGCTATCGAGGTGCGCATCGGCGGGGACAGGAACATCGCCACGATTGAAGTTGGCGACTATGGCGCTGGCATCTCCGAGGCTGACATGAAGCGGATTTTCGAGCCATTTATCCGCGGCGAGCAAAGTTCGGACAGCAGCGGGAGCGGCCTGGGTCTGTTTATCACCCGTGGTATCGTGGCGGAACATCATGGGACGTTACAGGTTGCGAATCGAGGTGGCGCCACGCGGGTGCAAGGCGCAATCTTTACCATCACACTGCCACGCCGTCTTACCTCCGACAAATCATGACAGATTTGTAAACAACTTCCACAGCTGATGCGCCAGCAGCAGACGACTCCGCATCTGGTGGCGTATACTGTTGAGACATTACGAATGTCATCACATCAATAGCGTACATAACAGGGTAACGCCCATTTGGATGGCTGATGTGC
>JAICKD010000876.1 GCA_025928125.1 Ktedonobacterales bacterium | reverse complement strand
GCCATCCCCAGCACAACGCCGATGGGAACGGCCCACGTCGATATGCCCGCAAAGCGACGAGACAGGCTCTCGGCATCTGGCTGATGCAGCCGAAAATACCACGCGCCATAGAGCAGATTCTCCGGCGACTCCTGGTGTGCGGCGGCTATCGCGCCACGGAAGGCAGTGGCTGACCCGCCGCGCCGCGCGGTCTGATAGAGTTGTTCGAGCGCCTCCGGGTTAGCGCCAGCGCCGCGAATCAGCGTCAGGTAGTCGGTCCCGGCAACAGGTAGACCATGAATCGGGTTGAGCGAGTCCGCGGATGTCATATGCGCCTTCCTTCGCTGCGCACCTGTATCACAGCCGTCCGACAGACTGGAATACGCAGCGCCATGCTCTCGCAATTGTATCAGGAGGGTACCTGTTCTCAGCGCACATGAATCCGTCAATCAGCGTCACCGGGTGCTTCGCTCGTCAACCAGGCTGCCGTACTTCCGCGTCAGGTGGTCGATATAGTCGCTGTAGGCGTCGGCGAGGGCGGGATTGGTCAGCATCAACAGATTTTCGGCGTTCTGCTCGGCGCTGTGGGAGAAGTTGTATGAGCCAGTGACGACGGTATCATCCACCACCAGCACCTTGTTGTGCATGAAATCATGGCGGCTCTCTGGGCTGTACGGCGTGGAATTCTTGCCTACCAGTCGCGCCGCCTCGACGATTTCCCGCACCGCGCCAATTTTCCAGTGGTTGTGCGGCACATCCTCCCACTGCTGGAGCACACTGAGCATCTGCGTGCGGTCGTATATCCCGCTCACGGGCGCCTGGCCGGTGCGCAAGAGATCACTCAACGCGGCAATAAGCGCGCTCGAGTTGAGCAGCATGCTGCAAATCCGCACCCGGCGTCTCGCCCGCGCCACCAGCTGGCCGATATCGTAGTCAATCACCAGGCCACGCCCCGGCGAAAACAAGACCTGCGCGCTGACATCCTCGCCCTGGTAGCTGACGTTGGTGTGTTGCGTATCGAATGCGCCGGTATCTTCGATGACGCCTCTTGCCCAGAGGTCGGCGAAGTCCTGAGCGTAGGTCGCGGCCAGAGGCCCATCGGGAATCGTCAGAATATTGTTCTCCTGGAGCGTCCAGGAATCATCGGTGAAGTTAGTCGAGCCAGTCCAGACGGCGGCGCCCGGAGCGCCCGCATCGCGCACCATGTACTTGTTGTGCATCAGTTTTAGGCCGCCGATACGCCGCCAGGGATAGCCAAGTGACTGCACGAAGCCACCAGTGCCGGGCAGTGCGGGATCCATGCCCGCCACCAGATTCGGCGTCTCAGGCTTGTCGGCGTCATAGGCGATGCGGATGGCCACGCCCGCTGCCGCCGCATCGGCCAGCGCGCTGGCGACGACCTGGCGGAGCGGCTCGCTCAGACGGAAGTCGTAGATGGCGATATCCAGCGAGCGCCGCGCCCCACGGATGAAGCTCGCCAGCAGCGTGGCTATATCACGGGGCTGCTGTTCTCCTTCCGCGAGGAAGTGTACCGAAAGATTAGAAAGATT
>JAICKD010000592.1 GCA_025928125.1 Ktedonobacterales bacterium | reverse complement strand
GGGGCGATCCTGCCACTTCGGATGCGGCAGCGCGATTACCGCCGCCTCCAGCACCTGCGGATGGCCCATGATGTCGTTTTCGAGCGTCACCGAGGAAATCCACTCGCCGCCCGACTTCACCACATCTTTGGTGCGGTCGACGATCTGCATATAGCCTTGATCGTCCATCGTCGCCACGTCGCCCGTGCGGAACCAGCCGTCCATGAACTTGTCCTGGCCCATCTCGGCGTTATCGTCGTGGTAGTAGCTGCCAGTAATCCACGGCCCACGCACCTGAATCTCGCCGAAGGTCGCGCCGTCTGAAGGAACGACTTCGCCCGTCCCCAGATCGACGATGCGTAGCTCGACGCCCGGCACGACACGGCCCTGCTTCGCCTGATAGGCGATCCGCTGATCTTGCGGCAGGTCTTCGAGCGTCGAGAGCAGCCGCGAGACGGTGCCAATCGGCGAGGTCTCGGTCATGCCCCAGGCGTGCAGCACCGGGATGCCGTTCGCCTCCAACGCCTGAATCAGCGAGACCGGGCAGGCGGAGCCGCCGATGACGACACGGTTGAGTTTGGGGAACTTGAGGTCAGGCCGCTGCGCCATCACCTGGAGCAGGCCAAGCCAGAGCGTCGGCACGCCCGCCGAGAGCGTCACGCCTTCGTCTACCATCGCCTGGGCGGTACGGTCCGGCGTCATGAAGCGGCCCGGCAGCACCAGCTTGCAGCCCACCAGCGTCCCCGCGTGCGGCAGCCCCCAGCAGTTGACGTGGAACATCGGCACCAGCGGCATAGCGACATCGCGCTCGGAGAGGGCTATCGTGTCGGCCTGCGTCACCGTGAGCGCATGGAGCAGCGACGAGCGATGGCTGTAGACGACGCCCTTGGGATTGCCGGTCGTGCCGGAGGTGTAGCACATCGCCGCAGGCGCGCGCTCGTCCACCTCTGGCCAGGTGTAGTCGGACGAGCCGGTAGCCAGCAACTCCTCGTAGTCCAGCACCTTAGGCAGACCCTCGGCGGTGGGGCTAGCCTGGCCGTTCATCACGACGACGTATTCCACCGAGGGAATCTGGCCCGCGACCTTCTCGAGAATCGGCATGAGGTCGGCGTCGATGAAGATCACGCGGTCGGCGGCGTCGTTGATGATGAACGTCAACTGATCGAGCGGCAGCCGGAGGTTCAGCGTATGCAGCACCGCGCCCATGCAGGGGACGCCGAGATAGAGCTCGAAGTGGCGGGAGGTATTCCAGGCCAGCGTACCCACGCGGTCGCCCTGCTTGATGCCTAGCTTTTCCAGCGCGCTCGCCATCTGCCGCGCCCGGTCGTAGACCTGGCCATAGGTCGTCCGGTCGTAGCCGTCCGCCGTCAGGGTCACGATCTCGCGGTTGGCGAAGTAGTTCTTGGCGCGGTCGGCGGCGTATTGCAGCGTCAGCGGATAGTCCATCATCGTCGTCACGGTGGACGCGCTGGCAGATGGCGCGGGCGCCGGAGCAGCAGGAGCCGCCACAGGCGCTGGGACTGGAGCGGGTGCAACGGGAGCGGGGGCGGGATCAACGGCGGCCACCGGCTCGGCGGCGGGCGTGGCGATGGCGGGACCAGCAGTGTTTTTGCGTTTGAACCAGGCCATAGCAGATGCCTCCTGTGTGCGTTCACCATCATTGGTGACTCAGAAATCTACGCTCGGTTCAGAGATCTCAGAGACAGCAGAGGACCGAATCTCTCGTCCAAAGCCGCTGGACGTTTGGTGGGCCACCTCCCTCTCGGTTCGTGACGACTTCTCGCAATGGGTAACTATCTCGTCAGGCGCGTTGGCGCACCGGGGCGCACGCGATGAGCGAGCATCACGTGTCGTATTGAGACAAGGATAACACAAGCGCGATAGGTATGGCTCACAGACGCGGGTCTACCGGCTCCGATTCGAGCGCCAGCACCGCGAAGACCGCCTGATGCACGCGCCAGAGTGGTTCGCGGTGGATGAAGCGCTCCAGCGACTCGACGCCCAGGGCGAACTCGCGCACGGCCAGCGCGCGTTTGGAGCGCAGCCCGCGCAGCCGCAGCCGTTCCAGGTTGACTGGCTCGGTGTAGTCTGGCCCGTAGATGATGCGCAGATACTCGCGGCCACGAATCTTGAGCGCGGGCTGAACCAGGCCGCGCGAGCCACGGACGATGAAGTCGAGCGGCTTGACGACCATGCCCTCGCTTCCCTCAGCGGTCCCCGCCTCCCACCAGGCCGCCGCCTCGGCGCACTCCGCCTCGTCCAGCACGTTCACCGCGCGGTAATTGGTGGCGAGAAAGAGCGGGTCGGCCTCCGCCAGTTGCGCCAGCTCGCTCATGTGCCAGAGATGATCGCGGTCGAAGTAGGTATGACCCTCGGTGGCAAGCAGATGAAACGGCGCCAGACGCACGCCGTCTAGCCTATCGGTTTCCCAGCAGTAGCGGCGGTAGGCCTCGGCGTAGCGCGCGATATCTTCCTGACGGACACGCAGCCGCTCGATCAACGGCGTCACCCCAGCGGTCTGTGCCTGCGCCGCCTCGGCGGAGGCTATGGCTATGGCGAGCGCGGCCTGCCCGGCGGCGGCGACGGGAGCGTACTGCTCGCGCAGCAATCCCTGCGCCTTGGCGCTCCACGGCAGTAACTCGGCATCCAGGCAGACCCAGTCGGTGTCGAAACGCTCCCAGAATCCGGCGGCGGTGAGCGCGTCCGAGAGGCGGGTGATGAAGGCGGTATCGAGCGCATCATCGTCGAAGAAGCGGCGGCCAGTGCGGGTATAGCACGCGCCGGGGGTGGGGCTACCGCCGATACCGAAGCGGCGTGCTGCGGTCGCCTGATCGCGGCAGAGCACGACGACGGCGCGGCTGCCCATGTGCTTCTCTTCGCAGACGACGCGCGGCACACCCTGGCCGCGGAAGTAGCTGAACGCCTCGGAGGGATATTCGAGCCATTCCGGCTGGCGCGACGTCTCGCTCGGCGACATCGTCGGCGGCAGGTAGATCAGCCAGCGCGGATCGAG
>JAICKD010000850.1 GCA_025928125.1 Ktedonobacterales bacterium | reverse complement strand
TTTCCCATGGATGACAACGGGATGGACGGGTTCGCAATCTCGGTGGTGCGCTCCGCTGCTTCTGAGGATAATTCCTGATTACAGCAAGAACGCCCAACGCGCTTGACGCTCCACACAGGCAGGCGTACACTGCCGATATTCGCGCGTGTCCGGTATTTGACAGTTGTTGGCGCGTCATTGCAGAAGGAAGACCGCATGAGGTGGATCGTGGGTGGCATCGCTGGCTGGCTCGCTGCCATGGCGCCTTTGCTCGGCGTCAACATCGCTGGCTATGCCAACGTCTTCGATTCCAATACCGCTGTGATTGCAGGCGCCGCCGCGTTGTTCGGAGGCATTCTGCTTGGCGGGCTGGTGACTGGACTGATTGCCGGACGTCCGTCGTCGGCCCGTTCGGGTGGAGCGTTGGCGACGCTACCCGCGGGAGTTCTGGCTGCGTTTCTCTATATTATTAGCCTGATTACGGTTGTGATGGTGGCGATTCGCGTTGGGGCCGCGCCGACAGTTGTCGCCGAGCACCCGCTTCGTATCTCTGGCGCCGTTGTCTGCCTCGGCGCTATACTCCTTGGGATGTCGTTGTTGATCGGAGTGCTCACTGGAAAGCGCTCAGGGCAGGGAACGTCTCAGGCACAGGAACGTTCCGTCGCGCAACAAGGGATGGCGCGAACCAACCAGCCTGGTTATGGGGGACATCCGAGCCAACCATCTCGCGGTGCGTATCCAGGCGCAAATGCTTCATACCCTTCTGGGCGTGAGGATTATGAAAGCCAGCGACGGGGATACGGAGACTACGATGAGCGTCAGCCCGTTCGCTATCCCCCTGGCCCATCTCCACGTCAAGGTGGGGGTAGCGTTGGACGAGGTGACGACTGGCGCGAGGAGCGGCGCTGAGAGGGCATCGACGGGCGTCGCACTGACTGGCGAGATGAGGAGTACGTTCAGCTATGGCGCGAGTCATATTTCTGGGAACCGCTGCCGCGCTACCTGTTGCCGACCGAAGCAATACCGCACTAGCGATCATTGGCGATACAGATGCGCCCGGTGTGCTCGTAGACACGGGTGGTGACATCTACCCCGCGCTCTGCGGGGCCAGTCTGGCGCGGGACGAGCTGAGCGACCTCTTCATCACCCATGCCCACATCGACCATATTGGCAGTCTGCCCTCGCTGATCGAGAGCTATCGGCTCGGTGGCCGCCACGCCCCGCTACATATCTTCGGGCTACCAGAGGTTATCGAGACTGCGCGTCAGATTATCGAAATCTTCAGCTACGAATTGACGCTTGATACCTGGACCTTCGATTTGACTTATACCGCTGTTGAAGATGGCCAGCAGCTTACCCTGGGTGGGATGCCCGCGACCGTCGCGCGGATGGATCACACGCTTCCCTCGGCGGGTCTGCGGCTTTCGCTGGCTGGCGGTGACTTCGCCTATACCAGCGATACGCAGCCAACGCCTGCCATTCAGCGTCTCGCGCAGGGCGCACGTGTCTTCGTCACCGAGTGTACCTATCTGAACGATGGCGCGAATTACGCCCGCGTCAGCCGTCATATGACCGCTCTGGAAGCGGGCCAGCACGCGGCGATGTGCGGCGCCGAAACTCTGGCGCTGGTACATTTGGGTGTGGCCGCTGGCTGGACGACGGAGACCGCGTGCGCTGAGGCTGCCCAGGCCT
>JAICKD010000327.1 GCA_025928125.1 Ktedonobacterales bacterium | reverse complement strand
GTGGACAGATATATCGGCGGGTTGGTAGTATATGGCCATCCAGGACACAATGATACCATGCGCCCGCCGCTTTGAGGCAACGATATAGGGCATGGCGCGCCAGGATGGCGTTCTATGAAATGAGGAAACAAGCCGTGTTATCCCAATGGTTGCAGCAGTATGTATGGATTATCCTGCCGGTTCTGGCGATTCCGCTGGCTATTCTGCTTGGAGCGCGCCGGACCAATGGCGCGATTATTATCAGCGGCGCCGTAGCCATCCTCGCGATTGCCTTCCAGGGGTATCGGACGGCCACCATTCCCTTTGATATGAACACAGGAGGATATAACACACTGGATGCTATCGTCTCTCAGCTCGGCGGCGTCTTGTCGCTCGCCGCGTGGACGCTGGCTCTCGCGCATGCGGCCCAGGCGCGGCGGTGGGGTTGGTTCGCGCTCATCGTCGTCGCGAACTTTCTGTCGTACGCCGTTCAGTTTATCTCTAACTTGCTGCCGTACCTGATATGTTCGTCCAATCCGCCAATCGACGGTGATATATCCGCGTGTATGACGTCTCACCAGGCGCTGCTAACGCTCATCACGCTAGGAGAGGCCATCGGCCCCATTGCTACGCTCATCTACATATTACACGCACCCGAACGACGCGAGCGCCAGCTACCTGAGGGGCTGGTTGTCTCATCGCTGCGTGACAAGACACGGCCGGGAGAGGATGTCATCTCAGCGGACTGACGCCTCTCCCACAAACATATGACCGAAGGCCGGGAGCAATCTACTGCTCGTCGGCGGGTAGCTCGGTGCGCCGACGCAGATCGAGGTTGCTGTCGGGATCGAGATTGGCCATGTGGGCGATCTCCTCCTTGGTGGCATGGCCAAGCTGCGTGTCCATCTCTGCCACCATCGAGGTCGTATCGCTATCCACCGGCACGAGCTTCTCGACCACCTCTTCGCGTACCACCTGCCCATCCACCACAATCTGCCGCTTCATGCGGATACGCTTCATCAGCGGGCCAGAGGTTGGGGACGCTTCTATCGGCGCTTCAGGTGGCGTTTCAGGCGCGGCAGCGGAAGGTGCGAGTGGCTCAGCGGCCTGGGCCGCGAGATATCCCGCGCCAGCGCCCGCGACGGCAGCGTCCGTCACGGGGACGATAGGCGGCACATACGTCTCATCCGGCAGATTCACATAGACCGCCTGTGTCGGGTTGGCCTCCACATCGGCCACCAGCCCGGCATGTGGCGCGTGCGGATGAGCGTCGGTGGCGTCGCGTGACGTAGTCGAGGCGTCTACCGCCAGGGGCGCAACGGCCGCCTCAGCTGATGCCGCGGTTGCTGCCGGTTGGTCGTCCGGCAGCGTCACGTAGTGCGGTGTAGCGCCCGCGCCCTCCACATCAGCTATCGCCTCGGTTGGGGGAATATAGGCATGATGGTCGGTCACATCCATGGCATTGGCAGCCACATGTAGCGGAGGATGATCGGGCCAGGTGGCCGCCTCTGCTTCGCGCGCGGTCGGAATCGCCATCGGCTGCGTCGCGTCGGGCGCGCGGTCATATTCATAGCTGTCGGTGACGGTGTTTGCCGTCTCGGTATGCGTATGGGTAACATACTCTGGCGCGGGCAGGTCGAGCGTGTCATCGGCGGAGGGGTCTGGCGCGCCGGAAACCGTCGTCTCGCTCCAGGCTTTGGGCGCGCCGGGGGTGGTCGCGCTTGGGTCGTCGCTGATAAATTTTGTGGTCGAGGAGTCGAACTCCTCCATGATCGCGGCGTTATGCTCGCTAGCCATCGCACGGGCAGCCGAGACATCCTCAGCGGTGATCCCGCCTGCCACAGCGGCCCCAGCGCCCACGGTCGCGCCGGTCATTGCGCTATCGAGCCGGGCCACCGCGTCGGTCAGCGCCGAGCTATCGGCCAGCGCGCCCGCGCCAATCAGGCTTTCGGCCAGCGTGAGATTGTGCTGTCGCACCTTGTCATCTATCTGGAAAAGCTCGATGATCTCCCAGATGAGCGCCACCACCAGCAGCACGACAACTAGTATGGTAACTGGCAGCGTAGGTAGAGCGCCCAGCACGCCTGCCACCACCGCAATCGCCGCCACCACAGGAATAATCAGATGGGCCAGGCCGCGCGTCCACTCTCCCAGATACATATGATGCACGCCAAAGATGCCCAGAAAAAAGCAGGAGAGGAACGCCGTTGTCTCGTTCTTTGCGCTGCGGCGATACTGGCGGCCGAGTCGTTTGCGCTGGTCTGCGGGTAGATTCGCAGCCATGCGCTCAAAATCCACTGACATGAGGTGTCACACTCCTCTTTCAGACGCTCCGGGCCAATGGCGCTACGCGCGCCGCATACGATAAATACCCCAGAAACCCCTCGCCGGGAACGTCGAGACCGACCATCGATGAACAAGCCTGATGAAGATAGCGTGTGGCACGCGTACAGGCGCACGGCCATTCAGGCGTACCTTAGCATAGCGGGCCGCCACAGTCAATTATGCCGATTGACCGCGAAGAAGAGATACGTCTATACTCTCTGGGCAGAGAAGGCGTCCAGCGTCAGGAGCTTCTCAATCTGCCTGGACTCGTGAGGAAAAGAGGGAACATTCATGGATGCCACTGTCGCGCCAGCGACGGACGGCGCGGCGAGCGCGGGCGAGGTGGTGCTTGCCACAACCGGGCTGACGAAGCGCTACTCGAAGCGGCTGGCCGTCAACGGACTGAGTCTCGACGTTCGGCGTGGAGACGTTTTTGGTCTGCTGGGGCCGAACGGCTCTGGCAAATCCACGACGCTCCGCATGGTGCTGGGGCTGGTCTGGCCGACCGCTGGCTCTATCTCACTCTTCGGCGGCGACCACAGTCAGAGCGACCAGCGGCGCGCGGCACTCCGGCGGGTGGGCGCGGTGGTCGAGCAGCCAGCATTCTATCCCTATCTCTCCGGGCGGCAGAACCTGCGCGGCGTCGCCATCTTCGCTGGGTTACCCAACTCGCCCGAATCGCACAGGCGCGTGGATGAGGCAATTGGCTATGTCGGCCTGAGCGAGCGCGCCGATGACGCCTATCGCAAATACTCGCTCGGCATGAAGCAGCGGCTCGGCATTGGAGCGGCGCTGCTCACCCAGCCGGAACTGGTCGTGCTGGATGAGCCGACCAATGGCCTCGATCCGGCGGGCATGGTGGAGGTGCGCGCGCTCATCAAGCAGCTTGCGCAGCGTGGTATCACCGTGCTGCTAGCCAGCCACCTGCTCCATGAGGTGCAGCAGGTCTGCACCCGCGTCGCCATCATGAAAGAAGGCACGCTGCTGGCGCAGGGCGAGGTCGGCGACCTGCTCTCCGCCCAGATCGGCGTGCAACTGGGCTTTGCCGATCCCGCCCAACTCGCGCAGGCGCTGGAAACGCTCCAGGGAGCGACGGCGACGACATCATGGCTGCGGGGCGCAAGTCTCGCCGCGCCGGAGTCGGGCGCATGGGTTCCCCCTGGCGGCCAGATACTTTTTGTCGATGCGCCGCTGGAGCGCGCCGCGGATGTCAATGCGCTGCTGGCGGAACAGGGCATCTATGCCGCCGAACTGCGCCGCCGCGAGGGCAGCCTCGAACAATACTTCCTGGCGCTCACTGGCGAAAGTGGCGACGGCGCGCCATCTTCCGCCGCGTCACCCCTATCGCCCATGTCATCCATGTCGCCCGTTTCGTCGTCCACTCCCCCGCAAGGAGGCCTCGCATGAATCCTACCGCTCCTCAAACCAGCGCCAGCGCGTCCGTTATTCCCGCGCCAGCTGGCATCTGGATCACCGAGGTGTTCCGCCTGACCCGCTGGGAACTGTATCTGGCCTGGCGGCGGGTGATGGCCAAGGTGCTGATTATTCTGATGGTTGTGGCATACGCGCTCGTCATCACCGTTGTTGGCATCGGCCTCACCGCCATCCAGAATCAGCCCGCGCCTCAGTCATTCCAGTGTCCGCCTCCGTCAGAGGCCCCTGACTGTCAGGCTCCGTCACAACAGGAACTCGACCAGGAGCGCGCGGCCAGCGTCGCGCAGTTCAGCGATCCGGTGACCTTCCCAACCTCGCTGGGCTTCGCCGCAACTGTTACCCGCATCGTCGGACTGATACTGATCTGTATCCTGGCGGGCGCGCTGGTGGGCAGCGAGTATGGCTTCAGCACGCAGCGGCTGGCGTTCTCGCGCGGCACCAGTCGGCTCCAGATGTTAACGGCACAGGCAGTCGCGCTGGCGGTCATCTCGATGGTCGTGGCCGCTGGCATGCTGGTCATAGGGGCAATCGTCGGCCTCTTGATGGGGCCAGCCTTCGGGGTGGGCATCTCCATGCCGTCGTTTGGCGGCTGGATGGAGATCATCAAATTCTTTCTCGCGTTCTCGTTCAGCCTGTTCGCCTACACGCTGGTGGCGCTGGCGGCGGCGACGCTGGGCAAGAGCACGGCGGCGGGCGTTGGCCTTGCGCTGGGCGTGATCGTGATCGAGCTGATCCTGACGCCCATTCTTCAGGCAATCGGCGGAGCGTTGTACAACTTCGCTCACATCGATTTCGGCAACGTGTTGCAGCACATTCCCGACTGGTTCCTTGGCAGCAATGTTGGCGCGCTGCTGGGCTATGCCGGGCAATACCCTATCGGGCTGGCGCCAGCGCCGAGCGCCGATTTTTCGTTTGCGCGGGCGTTGCTCGTCTCGCTGGTTTACTGCGCGATCTTCTTCGGTGGCAGCTATTTCCTGCTGAGCCGCCGCGACGTGACGGAGTAGTGAAGGACTAGGGTGTGGGCAGGCTTTCGCCGTCGTGAAGCAGCGCCCAGGTTCGCCAGATGGCGAGGACCACTGGCGCGTCGCTAATCGTGCCGTCCAGGCAGGCCGCGTAGGCCTGGCGTAGCGGCATCTGGCGCGGCTCGATCTGTTCGGTACCCTCTAGGGTTGCCGCGCCACGGTGAAGCTCTTGCGCCAGATAGGCGTGGCTTATCTGCGTCGAGATGCCGCCGCT
>JAICKD010000354.1 GCA_025928125.1 Ktedonobacterales bacterium | reverse complement strand
CGATTCTGGCCGCTGGCCCGGTGGCCGATAACCCGGGGTGGAGCGATGCGGTGGGGCAGGCGTTGATCTCAACCCATACGACCGGCGTGCTGCCCGCGAGCGACCTCGATCATCTCGACTCCGCCAAAACATTCGTCTCGGCATGGCAGTCGGCGTACTCTGGCAAGGCGGCGCTTCCGCAGACCGCGCTGGCCTACGACGCGGCGATGGCTGAGATCGCGGCGATCAAGACGGCGACCAGCAAAACGGTGACGCGTGCCGCCGTTGCCACGGCGCTGGCCGCGACGAAACTCGATGGCGCGGCGGGCGCGGTCGCCTTCGATCAGAACGGCAACAGCACAGCGACCCCTTCGTTCTCCGTCTATGTATGTGACACCAAGGGCGCGTGGAGCTATCAGACAACGTTGACACCGCATAGCTAGCGCGCGCATAGGGGTCACCGACAGACGTCCGCGAATGAACGGAGTGTCCCACTGTGCATGATGAGCCGCGCTACGCTATGACGATGGATGAGAGCGGTCCATATCAGCCGTATCAACCGTACCCGTCAGGCCCCTTTGCCACTGTGGCGACGCCATCGCAATCGACGCGGGACAATGCGCCGCTCAATTCACCGTTCGCGCTGGGGCTGGCGCGCATTTTGCCGCCGCTCAGCGCGCTGCTGCTGCTTGTAGCCGTGCGGCTGCCGTGGGCGGCATTGCGTATCGCGTATGGCGATGTCCTGTTCGACGCGCAGTTTAGCGGCATGGATGGGATATTGCGGGTCGGCAGTCTGGACAGCCGTTCCGGGTTGCTCGGTGTCGTGCTTTTTCTGCTCTGGGATGTTGCGCCGGTGTGTGGCCTGTTCCTGACCCTGGCGCTCTCGATACGGCGCCGTATCTCATGGTTGCTGCTGAGCGTCTATGGCGTGTGGCTCCTGCTGGTCACCGCGCTGAGCCTGCTCTCACTCAGGGGTGTGCTCACCGCATCCGGGTACATCGAATGCGACGCCAATTGCACTGGTGTGACGCGCGCCATCGAGTGGGGCGCCTGGGTGGCGTTTGCGGCCCTCGTATTCGGCTGGCTCGCGCTCGCACTGCTCATCCGCTATCGGGCGCGCATTGAGCGAGGTCCCTCAGCAACGGTAGCGCGCTATTCGGCGCTTCACCGGGCGGGCGCGGCTGTGCTAACGCTCGGCGTGACGCTATGGGCGCTGGGATTGTATGCCGTGCCGTGGGCGACATCTGGCTGCGCCGGGCTGCATTTCTCACTGAATCACTTTGTGCGCGGGACATGTAGCGGTATGGATGGCTATGACATGCTGAGCGCGACCCTCTCAGGAGACGGCCAACTCGCGTGGGCGCTTTTCGAGGCGGTCACGGTGATTGGCCTCTTCATCGCCATCGCTGTCTGGCTGCCCAGCCTGACACGCGCCACCTGGATTATCGCGGCCGGTTGGAGCCTGCTGGTAGCGCTGATGGTCGTCATGGGACTGCATGGCATACAGGTGACCATGGCGCATCCGCCCCACTTCACCTATGACGAAGGCCCATGGGAACTCAGTTATGGAACCAGTATCTGTGCGCTCGGTATCGTCGTAGGTGTGATCGGTACGGCGCTGCTTGCCCGCGACGAGCTACGCCGCTCTCGGTGAGGCTTGTCACTTCTCCGCCTGCTCGTTAGCTATTGTCGTTGTTGTCGCGCTCGGGGATATGCGCCTCCTGTAGCTCGCGTAGTCGCTGCTTGCCCAGGTCGGCCAGCGTGCGCTCCCAGGCGCGCTCGTACGGTTCCAGCTTCTCGACGATGGCGCGCGCGACCAGATAATTGCGATACCATTTCGTATCGGCTGGCACGATATACCACGGCGCCCAGGCAGTGCCACACCGCGCCAGCGCATCTTCATAGGCCGCCATGTAGTCGTCCCAGCGCTCCCGCTCCCGCCAGTCATCCACCGTGAGCTTCCAGGCCTTGCTCGTGTCCTGCTCGCGCGCCAGGAGCCGCTGTTTCTGCTCTTCCTTCGAGACGTGCAGGAAGAACTTGAGCAGGATGACGCCGTTCTGTGCGAGCATCTGCTCGAAGTTGTTGATGGCCCCGTACCGCTCCTTCCAGATGCCGCGCGGCACGAGCTTGTGGACGCGCGCCACCAGCACGTCTTCGTACTGGGAGCGGTTGAAGATCGCCATCATCCCGCGCGTCGGTGTCCGCTGATGGATGCGCCAGAGAAAGTCGTGCGCCAGCTCTTCGGCGGTGGGAACTTTGAAGCTCCAGGCGTGGCAGCCAATTGGGTTGATGGCGCTCATCACATGCTTGATCGTGCCATCCTTCCCGGCAGTGTCCGTCCCCTGCAAGACGATCAGCACACTGTGTGTTGCCGCGCCATAGAGCAACTCCTGCTGGCGCGCCATCCGCGCCTCCAGGGTTTTGGCCTCCGCGTCAATCGCGTCGCGGTCGAGATGATGTGGCTTGTCCGTTGGGTAATCACCGAGTGAGAGGGATTTTGGCTGCGAGTCGATGACGGCAGGTGCGGCCATGGATAGCTGCCTTTCTGACGCGATAACCTCTCGATGGATCTGCCATGGATGCGCCGCTTACTCGTTGATGGCGGCTGGCGCGCGATTGCGCCGTCGGCTGGCGAAGGGCAGCAGCGCCCGGCGCAGCCACCGAGGCACCTGGTTCAGGAGCATGGCGTCCTCGGCATCCAGCGGACGGATGATCCACAGGCAGATGAGCAGGATGATTGTGAAAATAATCAGATTGAGCGCGAGGAGCAGCCCCTGCTGGATGACTGGCTGCGCGATGGTGGGGATCCAGCTCATCGCCGCCATCAGCGACGCGACGAACGATATCGGCTGGAAGAAGATGGTCACGATCACGGGGATGGCGAGGGCCAGCAGCAACTTGACGATGAACGCTATCGGATAGGGACGGCGCACCCAGACACGCGCCAACACCAGCAGGAAAATCTGGGCGACGAGGCGGCCTATGCCCACCGCCAGCAACGCGCCGAGCGCGCCGAACTGCGGCACGAGCCAGATGCCCACCAGCGCCAGAATTCCGAGCGTTGCCCAGCGCGAGACCACTACCCATTGCTGGCGCCCGAGGACGTAGAGCGCCCACTCATGGGTCGCGCCACCAAGGAGCTGGGTGAGGCCATTGAGGAGCAAAAAGACCGCCAGCAGCAGGCCCGTCTGCTCGTACTTGGTCCCGAACAGGATGCGCATGATCGAGGAGGCATGCGGGATGCAGAAGGCGATGAGCGGCACCGCCAGCAAGACCTGCAACTTGCTCACCGTGCGCCAGCTAATGGCGAGGGGACCCAGCCCGCCTTCATACGAGACCGACATCGTCGCCATGCTGATGCCGCCTAGCCCATCGGTGAAGAAACGCGCGCCCGCGTCGCCCATTTGATACGTACTCTTGAAGTAGAGTAGCTCGGTTGGCGCGACCGCCGAGAGTTGGCCGATAGCCACCGGCTGCACTAGCGACGCATTGGGCAGGTCCGCCAGCCATGCGGCGACCCCCAGCCGGAGCGTGGGCCTGAGCATGCGGTGGCCCTTCGAGCTTGGCTTTGCCTTGAGCACATGCCGGATGGTGAAGGCGAAGATCACCGCGATAATCGCCGCTGGTACCGCCTGCGCCGCGATTGCGCCATCCACCCCCTGATCGAGCGGATGGACGAAGACATATGCCAGCGCCAGCAAGAGCAGCTGGCCGAGACTCCCAATGATGAAGACGATGCGCGTATAGACCAGCGCGATCAGCAAGTTGCTCAGCAGCGTCGAGATGCCGACGCAGAGCACGTACGCGGCGATCACGATGCGGTGGTCGAGGATCGTTTGCATTGCGTAGCTGTGGACGAATGCGCTTCCCTGTGGCCATCCCATACCCTCGACCAACGTACTCAGCGCTGGCAAACCCCAGATGATGGCGGCTCCGACGATCACGCCGAGCGCGAGCCGAATGGCGGCGAGGCGGTTCGCCAGGGAGAGCGCCAGCGACGGCCCACCCTCCGCCAGCGCGCGCGGGAGAAACACGGTCCCGGCGCTGGCGAGTCCCAGTGAGGCGATGTAATAGCCGAGATTGGCGATGGTCGAGACGAGATCGAAGTCGTTGGTCTCGCCTTTCGGCAGCGAGCGGCGAATAACCACCTCGAAGATGAGCAGTGAAAGGAACAGCCAGATGGCGCCCGCCTGGTTCCACACATAGCCCATCGGCGTCCGGCGGATGAGTTGCTCGCCGGTCTCGGAGAATGGGGTAGGCGATTCCTCCGAAGCGGATGCCGTGTGACTCTGCTCTGGCGTCCCGAAGCCCTGTTCGCGATCTGGCATCCGCGCGATCCTCCGCCCCACTGCGTGACGATTCACCCCTCCACTTGTAGCCTGTATGGCTGAAGATGTCAACCGGAAACGTGACGTATCGCGCAATTAGGTACGTTTTCGTATCTCGCGTGGTTGTTATGTACATTGCGGTGAAGATGCACTACCGAATAGGAAGCTGGCGCGTCTCCCGCCCATCCAACGATGGGCGGGAGACCGTATCCGTGGTGAATAGCCCAGCGATCAGCCCAGGCCTTTGCGGAAGCCTTCGCGCCAGGTCGCGTAGCCTGGCGTCCAGCCCAGTTCGCGTTTGGCTTTGGCGTTCGACGCGCCGCGAATCTGTGTCATCATCGAGACACCAACGTCACCCACGATCAGGCGGCCCAACCAGACGGGGAT